>JAUZOH010000005.1 GCA_030706565.1 Bacteroidota bacterium
ATACATTAATTGAAAGTTTATAAATGTTTCCCGGCAAATTTTTGATAATGCCGGAGAATTCAAGATTCAGCAATAAAGGAGAAATTTTGCTTACCGGCATATTTGCGAGCAAGGCAATCGCATCGCCGGTGAGTTCGCCATTACTGTTTAACAGATCCAGGATATGCCGCTCGCTGTCCGAAAGGCTCACAAAAAGTTCCTTCTGAATGACCTTCTTCGAATCGGCCACAGCCCATCCCAGGACATATTCAAGATCCTGAGCACCTTCAATCAAAATAGCCTTATTGTTCTTGATCAGCTGGTTACAGCCGGCCGAATATTTATCGTTTACCCTGCCGGGAAAAGCAAAGACATCCCGGTTGTAGGAATTGGCAATATCGGCAGTGATGAGCGCCCCGCCCTTCTCGCCCGATTCAACAACAATGGTAGCATCGGCCAATCCGGCAATGATACGGTTGCGGGAAATAAAATTGTTCCTGTTGATCGGCTCATCACTGAAGAAATCGGTTACCAAAGCACCTGTTTTGCAGATTTCCTGGGCAACAGATTTATGCACCGCCGGGTAAATGGTTTTCAATCCGTGCCCCAGTACCGCAACAGTAGGAAGGCCGGAAGACAAGGCTGCCTTATGGGCACAAATATCAATTCCATAAGCCAGTCCGCTGATGACAATTACCTGTTGGTCATGTTTAGCCAAATCGGCAACAAGTTTTTCACAATATTCTTTCCCATTTTGGGTAGCATTGCGGGTACCTACGATACTCAATATTTTCGGATGGTTCAGGTCAATATCCCCTTTCATAAACAGGATAACCGGAGCATCCTCACAACATTTCAGGCGTTCGGGATATTTTTTATCCAGGTAGAACAAGGTTGTTATATGATATTTTTCAATGAAGGCCAGTTCATGTTCAGCACGTTCTAAAATGTCCTGATGTACAATTTCATTGGCCAGGACTTCACCAATACCGGGTATTTTCAACAGGTTTTGTTTTTTTTCCTTGAAAACGCCCTCCACACTGCCGGTATAAGCAATCAGTTTCTTGGCCAGAATACTTCCTATTCCGGGGATAAGACTAATACCAATTTTATATTTCATGTCGGAATCCGTCATGATTGCATATAGGGTTTAATCTTGTTTTTTGTTAAACACAAGTATAAATATACAAAAAAGGAAGAGTTCTATTTCAACTTCATAAATAAATCAACAGTTGACCGGATTTTCAGAACAGCCACATCCAGTATGCCCACAAATATTCCCGACAGGATAAAGCAAATTATCATTTTTACTTTAAATTTGTCAGGAACAAAAATCATCCAAGCCGTCACTTCAGAAATATCTTTTAGGTTAAATTTAATAAAATAATTTTTTTGTTTGTCCGGCCATAAAACTATCTACCCTTGAAAATGAAAAGATACCTGCTTATAACTTTTTTCTTAAGCCTTTCGACCTTACTCTCCGCTCAAAACTGGGACATCAATCTTTTAAGGGATATCAATCTAAAGAGGGATAAACAGGCAGACAATTTTTTCAAGGCGACAAGTAACAGCATGAAATATGTCTGTTTTTCAACACCGGTGATCATTACTGGAATCGGACTTCTGACCAGGAACGACATAACCCTGGACAAAGGACTGGTAACAGGTGCAGCCCTGGCCATATCCGGAACAATAAGTATTATCATGAAATATGGGATTAACCGTACCCGTCCCTTTGTGAAATATCCGGACCTGGAAAATTTAACAGCGCCAAGCGATCCGTCTTTTCCTTCGGGACATACCAGTGCTGCTTTTGCCACAGCCACAGCGCTTAGTTTGGCCTATCCAAAATGGTATGTCATTGTTCCTGCCTATAGTTGGGCAGGGCTGGTAGGTTATTCCCGGATGGATATGGGGGTGCATTATCCCAGCGATGTATTGGGCGGAATAATTACAGGTATGGGTTCAGCCTACCTATCATGGAAAATAAATAAATGGTTTACCAAAAAATATTGGCCTTCGGCTTATGAACAACACAAATAAATTTTCAGTCAGGAAACAGCTGCGGAGCTTTAAATACGCCTTCAACGGCATTAAACTGCTGATCAAGACAGAGCATAATATGCAGATTCATGTAGTTGCGGCAATAACGGCCATATTATTAAGCTTGCTACTGCACATTTCATGCACCGAATGGTGTATGGTATTTCTTGCAATAGCTCTGGTCATGTCCTGCGAAGGGGTCAATACCGTCATAGAAAAAATAACCGATAAAATTTATCCTGAATATTCTGAACAGGCAAAATTCATCAAGGATGTAGCAGCAGGTGCAGTATTAATCAGCGCAATTGGAGCATTGATCATTGGCCTGATCATCTTTTTGCCCAAAATCATAAACCTGCTGTAACCATTGCCACTTGTGCGAGACAATCACATTTTCGCCACTAAACCAACTTTCGTGGAATGATTAAATTTCTTTTCTACTTATTTTTCAATTCTTCAGGTTTGCCTTTTTTCTCGAAAGCAATTTTTTCGAGCATCTCTGTGGTAAGCGATTTGGGACGTTCGAGCGGATACATCAGGGCCCTGTCCCAGATAATATTGGCACAGATACCAATGGCCCGGCCAATACCAAATAAAACGGTATAAAAATCATATTCGGTCACGCCATAATGCCACTGAATCACCCCGGATTGGGCATCAACATTGGGCCATGGATTCTTAGCCTTCCCCTGCTGCATTAAAACCGGAGGAACTACTTTATAAAGCATATTCACATACTGGAACATCGGATCATTTGGGAAATGCTTCAAACTAAATTCACGTTGTATCATATAACGGGGATCGGTAATACGAAGTACGGCATGGCCGAATCCCGGAATAATCTGGCCCGAATTCAGGGTATCCCAGACATATTGTTTAACTTCATCTTCAGTAGGAGAACTTCCGCCCATCTTGTCCATCAGATCCTGAATCCAGCGAAGTACTTCCTGATTGGCCAGTCCGTGCAAAGGCCCGGCTAATCCATTAATCATTGCCGAAACGCCAAGATAAATGTCAGAAAGCGAGCTTGCAACCAGATGCCCTGTATGCGCACTCACATTTCCGCTTTCGTGGTCACTGTGAAGGATGAAATGCAAACGGGAAACATCATCGTAAGGTTTGGGGATTCCCATCATGTGGGCAAAATTTCCACCCATGTCGAGATTTGGATCCGACATGATGCGTTTGCCGTCACGATAAAGTTTGCTGTAAATATAAGTTCCTATTTCAGGCAGTTTAGCCAAAAGATTCAGGGCATCCTCGTAAGTGGAATCCCAGTAATTTGCCTTATTAATGCCGGCCTGATATTTTTTTTGAAAGAAAGACTCGCGGTGCATTGCCAGAATAGCTGTAGAGAAAATTGCCATAGGATGGCTCATGGGCGGGAAAGCATCAATCACCTCATAAATATAACGGGGTAAAATTCTGCGTTTGCAAAAATCATCCACCACATCCTGAACTTCATCCTGGGTAGGAATCTCACCGGTAAGCAAGAGATAAAAAAGGCCCTCCACATAAGGCATTTCAGCCCCTTTAGGTTTGGGGAGTTTTGCAAGGACTTCGGGGAGTGTATATCCCCGGTAACGGATACCTTCCATAGGGTCAAGATAGGAAATATCGGTAACCAGACATTTGAGTCCCCTCATTCCCCCTAATATCTGTCCAATCGTAACATTATCAACAACAACATCTGAATAATCCTTCAAAAGTCTTGCAGTACGCGGCCTCCATTCATCAATTTTCTGCGCCAGTTTATCTTTTAAGCTCGACATTATTTATATTTATTAAGAGTAAAACCAGGCGCTAAAATTAGTAAAAATTTTATTTTTTTGCAGGTAAACTGAATAAAAATGCAAAACAATTAAGTATAAATTGAATTTTACTTACGATTTATAAGCAAATGGGCAAAAAAAAGGGTAGTGAAAAAATTTCCCTACCCTTTTAATTTGTTGAAAAAGAGAATTATCTCTTAGCGTATTTATAATTTTTACCTTCAAAACGGGCAGTGCTGCCCAATGATTCTTCAATACGGAGAAGTTGGTTGTATTTAGCCATACGATCGGAACGTGAAGCAGAACCAGTTTTGATCAGGCCTGTATTTAAAGCAACAGCCAAATCAGCGATGGTAGTATCTTCAGTTTCACCGGAACGATGGGAAATAATAGCTGTCATGCCATTATTCATAGCCATCTGAACAGCATTGATGGTTTCGGTGAGGGTACCAATCTGATTAACCTTAATCAGGATAGAATTACCGCATTTCTTGGCAATACCTTCTTCAAGACGTTTTACATTGGTTACGAATAAGTCATCACCCACAAGCTGAACTTTGTCACCAATAGTTTTTGTAAGTTCTTTCCAGCCGTCCCAGTCATCTTCTGATAAACCATCTTCAATAGAAATCAGAGGATATTTGCTGGTCCATTCTTTCCAGAAATCAACCATTTGAGCTGAAGTATAGGTCTTACCGGTGGATTCAAACTGATAAATACCTTTTTCAGCGTTATAGAATTCTGAAGAAGCAGCATCCAAACCGATGAAAATATCTTTACCAGGTTTAAATCCTGCCTTAGAAATAGCTTCGATAACAGCTTCGATACCTTCTTCATTTGACTGGAAGTTAGGAGCGAAACCACCTTCGTCACCAACGTTGGTGCTTTGACCTTTAGCTTTCAAAACAGATTTCAGGCTATGGAAAGTTTCAACACCCATGCGGAGAGCTTCGCTGAAAGAATCAGCGCCAACAGGCATGATCATGAATTCCTGCACGTCGATTTTATTATCTGCATGTTTGCCACCATTCAAAATGTTCATCATAGGAACGGGAAGAACATTAGCGTTTACACCGCCGATATAGCGGAACAGTTCCTGACCCGTAAGTTGAGCACCGGCTTTAGCGCAAGCCAAAGAAACGCCCAAAATAGCATTAGCACCTAAATTGCCTTTATTTTCTGAACCATCAATTTCGATCATTTTCTTATCGATCTCAACCTGATCAGTAACGTACATACCGGTCAACTCGTCGTTTAAAACTTTGTTGACATTTTCAACAGCCTTAAGAACACCTTTTCCAAGGAAACGGCTTTTATCTCCATCCCTCAATTCAACGGCCTCATGTACACCGGTCGAAGCACCTGACGGTACAATAGCCCTACCAAGAATGCCACTTTCGGTTAAAACATCCACTTCAACAGTAGGATTCCCTCTAGAATCGAGCAGTTGTCTGGCTTGAACTTTAGCAATCTGTCCCATAATTTTTTTTAATTTAGAATTTAAACTTTTAAAAAACGTAAAAAAAGGGATAACCTACATTACCCCTTGCTTTATGAATAAAGAAATATGTTTAGAATATTTCTATTTTTTCTCTTCAGTAGAATCAGTAGCCTGATCAGTAGGAGGAACTTGAGTTTCTTCACTTTCAACTATGGTAGCATCTTCAACTACATCAGCAGCTTTAGCTTCATCAGTCTTTTTCTTAGAACTACGACGGGTTCTAGGTGCTTTTTCAGCAGCTGCAGCAGGTTTGGAAGCCAACATGTTTTCGTTGTAATCCACCAATTCAATCATGCATACATCGGCAGCATCACCAGGACGGGTACCTAATTTCAAAATACGGGTATAACCACCGGGCCTGTTGGCAATTTTACCAGCCACATTTCTGAAAAGTTCAGAAACAGCTTCCTTGCTCCTTAGCTGGTTGAAAACCATTCTTCTGGAATGAGTAGAATCTTCCTTTGAGCGGGTCATGATGGGTTCTACATACATTCTTAAAGCCTTAGCTTTTGCAGTTGTTGTAGTAATACGTTTATGCAAAATTAAGGAAGTAGCCATATTGGAAAGCATTGCTCTACGGTGAGAACTAGTCCTGCTTAAATGATTAAAACTTTTATTATGTCTCATCTTAATTAATCCTTGTCTAATTTATACTTACTAATATCCATTCCAAAGTTGAGATTCATGGTATCGAGTAACTGGTCGAGTTCAGTAAGAGACTTTTTCCCAAAGTTTCTGAATTTCAACAAATCATTTTTATTAAACTTGACCAAATCGCCTAAGGTTTCAACTTCGGCAGCTTTTAAGCAATTCAGGGCTCTGACAGAAAGATCCAGATCAACCAATTTGGTCTTGAGCAATTGCCTCATGTGCAAGACTTCTTCGTCGAACTCTTCATTTGCAAATTTTTCACCTGAATCGAGAGTTATTTTTTCATCCGAGAAAAGCATGAAATGATAAATCAGAATTTTCGCAGCTTCTTTCAATGCATCTTTAGGATGAATAGATCCGTCAGTAGTTACTTCCATAATCAATTTTTCATAATCGGTCTTTTGTTCGACACGATAATTTTCAATTGAATATTTTACATTTTTAATAGGAGTAAAAATCGAATCTATGGGAATAACATTAACTTCTAAATTCTCCGGTCTGTTTTCATCGGCAGGAACATAACCTCTTCCTTTGTTAATGGTGAATTCTGCATTTAATTTCACATCTGGTTCCATGTGACAAATAACCAAATCAGGATTCAACACTTTAAAACCGTTAAGAAATTTATTCAGATCTCCAGCTTTAAATTCATCTTGACCAGTGATGTTTGCAACTACTTTTTCTTCGTTGATGTCATCAACCTGTTTCTTAAAACGAATTTGTTTTAAATTAAGAATAATTTCAGTAACGTCTTCAATAACGCCATGAATTGTGGAAAACTCGTGATCAACACCTTCAATCTTTATGGTGGTAATTGCATAGCCCTCTAAAGAGGATAACAGTATTCTCCTAAGTGCGTTGCCCACTGTTATTCCATAACCTTGTTCTAATGGCCTGAATTCAAATTTACCGAAGGTGTCATTTGATTCGAGCATTAAAACCTTTTCGGGTTTTTGAAACGCTAATATTGCCATATATGATGATTAAAAATTGTTATTTAGAATACAATTCAACTATTAACTGCTCGTGGATATTCTCAGGAACTTCTTCTCTAGGAGGAATGTTCAAGAATTTACCAGACATGGTATTTTTATCCCATTCCAACCATGAACAATTGGGAGCTTTAGTTGCCAATGAATTGGTAATTACTTCAAGAGACTTACTTCTTTCCCTGATACCAATAATTTCACCAGCTTTAAGACTGTATGAAGGGATATTTACAATATCACCATTAACGGTAATATGTTTATGGGAAATCAATTGTCTGGCAGCATTACGGGAGGGAGCAATACCCAATCTGAAAACGACATTATCCAAACGGGATTCAAGAAGCTGAATCAAAATTTCACCGGTAATACCTTTGGCACGGTTAGCTTTCTTAAAGAGATTGGAGAATTGTCTTTCCAAAAGGCCATAAGTATATTTTACCTTTTGTTTTTCTTTGAGCTGAGTTCCATATTCGGATAACTTTTTTCTCTTTGCATTTTCACCATGTTGTCCGGGAGGAAAACTTTTTTTCTCATAAGCTTTGTCAGGCCCATAAATGGGTTCACCGAACTTGCGGGCTATTCTTGTTGTAGGTCCTATATATCTAGCCATCTTATAAACTAATTACAAATAAAATTAATAAATTAAACTCTTCTTTTGTTAGCAGGTCTGCAACCGTTATGCGGCAATGGAGTAACATCAACAATTTCGCTTACTTCAATTCCTGCAGTATGAATGGTTCGAATAGCAGATTCGCGGCCTGATCCAGGTCCTTTTACGAAAGCTTTAACCTTACGTAAACCCAAATCATAGGCAATTTTTGAGCAATAGTTTGCAGCCTGTTGAGCAGCATAAGGAGTATTTTTCTTTGAACCTCTGAAACCCATTTTACCGGCAGAAGCCCAAGAAATAACCTGACCACTGTTATTGGTCAATGAAATAATAATATTGTTGAAAGAAGCATGAATATGTGCTTGTCCTACTGCTTCGACTTTTACAACCCTTTTCTTCGAAGTTCCGGTCTTTTTTGCCATAATAAATTACTTATATATTATTTAGTTGCTTTCTTTTTATTTGCAATAGTTTTCTTTTTCCCTTTTCTGGTACGGGCATTATTTTTGGTCCGTTGACCTCTCACAGGCAAACCCAGACGATGACGGATACCGCGGTAACAACCAATATCCATTAAACGTTTTACGTTAAGTTGTACTGAAGAACGTAATTCACCTTCCACTTTAAATTCTTCGTTCAGGATAGTACGTATTTTGTAAATCTGATCATCAGTCCAATCTTTTACTTTAAGATCGTAATCTATTTCAGCTTTATCCAATATCTTTCGAGCAGAACTACGTCCAACTCCGTAAATATAGGTCAAACCAACTTCTCCCCTTTTATTTTTAGGTAAATCTACACCTACTATTCGTGCCATATTATTTTTTAATTTTTTGCAAAGTTACATAAATTATCCTTGACGCATCTTATACTTAGGATTTTTTTTGTTGATCACGTATAAGCGACCCTTACGTCTGACTATTTTACAGTCTGCACTGCGCTTTTTTATAGAAACTTTTACTTTCATTTTTTATCTCTTTTATTTATACCTGAAACTTATTCTTCCTTTAGTTAAATCATAAGGAGACATTTCCACTTTTACCTTATCGCCCGGTAAAATCTTTATGTAATGCATCCTCATTTTCCCCGAAATATGTGCAGTTATAATCAACCCATTCTCCAACTCTACTCTAAACATTGCATTCGACAATGCTTCTATAATTGTACCATCTTGGTTAATCGAAGCTTGTTTGGCCATATATTAATTAATTATTTTTACTTAAAACTTCGTCAATATATTTGAAAGTTGTTAAAACATCGGGTTCATTTTTCTTCACCGCAACGGCATATTCAAAATGTGCTGAGGGTTTGTTATCTCTTGTTTTAATTGTCCAACCGTTACTGTCTTGTTCAATATATTTCGTACCCAGATTTATCATAGGTTCAATACAAATCACCATATTTTCCCTAAGTTTAATACCCGAACCACGGCGGCCATAATTGGGAACTTCAGGTTCCTCATGCATATCACGTCCAAGTCCATGTCCAACCATCTCCCTAACTACTGAATATCCGAAATTCTCCACATAACTTTGGATAGCATATCCTATATCGCCAATCCTCTTCCCGTCAATTGCATTCTTTACTCCCAATTCAAGGGCTTCTTTGGTATGTTGAAGAAGATCCAGAACGTCTTGTTTTACGTTGCCTACAGGGAAGGTATAAGCGCTATCCCCATAAAACCCTTTATATAAAGTCCCACAATCTATTGAAATAATATCTCCATCTTTCAATACATAGGAGGAAGGAAATCCGTGAACCACTTCACTATTGACTGAAGCACATATAGAATTAGGGAAGCCATCATAACCAAGAAATCCGGGCACAGCCCCATGGTCCCTTATAAATTCTTCAGCAATTTTATCCAGCTCAAGGGTAGTAATACCCGGTTGAATATGCTTAGCTAATTCACCTAAGGTCTTAGAGACAAGTAAATTATTTTCTCTAAGGAGCTCTATTTCCTCTTCATTTTTTAAAATAAGCATCAAAGAACTAATCCTTTCTACAGGCTAAAAACATTAAGCAGCAGAACCTGTTCTGCCTTTAATTCTGCCAGATTTCATCAATCCATCATAATGACGCATCAGCAAATGACTTTCAATCTGTTGTAAGGTATCCAGAACAACACCTACAAGGATAAGCAATGAAGTACCTCCATAGAAGTGGGCAAACTGGTTATTTACACCAACAATCATTGCAAAAGCAGGCAATATAGCAATAACAGCCAGGAAAATGGATCCGGGCAAAGTAATTCTGGACATGACCGTATCAAGGAATTCGACTGTTTTTCTTCCCGGTTTAACACCAGGGATAAAACCTCCGTTTTTCTTCATATCTTCGGCCATTTGAGTAGGATTGATTGTAATAGCAGTATAAAAATATGTAAAAACAATAATCAACAAAGCGAAAACAAAATTATACCAAAATCCTGTATAATTTGAAAAAGCAGCCATAAATCCAGACATCTTGTCGGCGCTTGCAAATCCGGAAAGTGTAATAGGAATGAACATCAATGCCTGTGCAAAGATGATAGGCATAACACCTGCAGCGTTTACCTTTAAAGGTATATACTGCCTTACACCCCCATATTGTTTATTCCCTACTATCCTTTTAGCATACTGAACAGGTATCTTTCTTGTTCCCTGGACCAATAAAATGGTAACCACAAAAACGAGAAAGAGAGTCAACAATTCCATCAGGAATGCGACCAGTCCGCCACCGGATTGTTCAAGTCTGGAAGCAAATTCAGCAGAAAGAGCAAAAGGTAAACGGGCAATAATACCAATCATAATGATTAATGAGATACCGTTTCCTACCCCTTTATCCGTAATTCTTTCGCCCAACCACATGACAAACATTGTGCCGGTTGTTAAAATCAAAACAGAAGAAAAGGTAAAGAAAGATCCACTCATCAAAAATGCTTCAGCTGGTATCTGTGCGTGCAGATTAACCAAATACCCAGGAGCCTGGAGCAACAAAATGCCAACAGTCAGATACCGGGTAATCTGATTGATTTTTCTTCTACCGCTTTCACCTTCTCTTTGAAGTCTTTGGAAATAAGGAACGGCAATACCCAGTAACTGAATAACAATGGAAGCAGAGATATAAGGCATAATACCCAGAGCGAAAACAGACGCATTAGAAAATGCACCCCCTGAAAACATATCTAACAGACCCATAACACCACCAGCAGTCTGATGTTTCAATGCAGCCAGTTGTGTAGGATCAATACCAGGTAAAGGTATAAAAGAGCCTAATCTATAAATCAGGAGCAAACCTAAAGTATAAATTATTCTCTTGCGGAGATCTTCAATTTTGTAGATGTTTTTTAAAGTATTGATCAGGGTTTTCATTCCAAAGTATTATTTCGTTATTTTTACGACAGTTCCTTGATTATCTTCAATAGCTTTAGCAGCGGATTTTGAAAAAGCATGAGCTTTAACTTCAAGCTTTAAGGTAAGTTTTCCACCGCCCAATATCTTAACTAAATCTTTTCTGGAGGCAAAACCTGCATCAACCAAGGTATCCATATCAATGCTAGTAATATTTTTCTTTTCAGCCAAAGCCTGAATAGCACTCAAATTAATACCTTTATATTCGACGCGGTTAAAATTAGTAAAGCCAAATTTAGGCAAACGACGTTGAATAGGCATCTGTCCACCTTCAAACCCAACTTTCTTGGCATAGCCGGAACGAGCCTGATGTCCTTTATTACCTTTCGTTGATGTTCCACCCTTACCAGATCCAGCACCTCTTCCAATCCTTTTATCTTTGTGCGTAGAACCGGCAGCAGGTTTCAAATTACTTAAATCCATAATGTTGTAGGTTGTTTATAATTATTCGATACAAACTAAATGTTTTACTTTATTGACCATTCCCAGGATCTGAGGAGTTCCCTCAGTTTCAACACTGCTGTTTACTTTTCCCAAACCCAGTGCCTGAATGGTATTCTTTTGCCGCTTTGTGGCATGGCAAATACTTATTTTCTGTACAATGCGAATAGTAGCCATCTCTTATATTTTAAAAATTTTTATCCTTTAAAAACTTTAGCAAGACTAACCCCTCTGTGTTGAGCAACAGTGTTTGCATCGCGCATAAGCATCAAAGCTTCAAAAGTAGCTTTAACCAAGTTATGAGGATTTGAAGAACCCTTAGATTTAGCCAACACATCCTTTACGCCCACACTTTCGAGAACAGCACGCATAGCACCACCGGCCTTAACGCCGGTACCGTGAGAAGCAGGTCTTAACAATACTTTAGCACCGCCAAATTTAGCTTCCTGTTCATGAGGAATGGTATTTTTTATAATAGGAACCTTAATCAGGCTTTTCTTTGCATCCTCAATTCCTTTGGCAATTGCAGTGGTTACTTCACTCGCTTTACCTAAACCATAGCCAACTATACCAGCTTCATTCCCTACAACTACAATTGCAGAAAAACTAAAAGTACGTCCACCTTTGGTTACTTTTGTGACCCTTTGGATACTAACCAGTCTGTCTTTTAAATCCAGATCACTGGTTTTTACTTTTCTTATAATTGTTGACATAACTATTTTTTAAAATTTTAAACCACCTTCTCTGGCAGCGTCAGCTAAAGCTTTCACTCTTCCATGATACAAATAGCCACCTCTATCGAAGGCAACTGTAGAAAAACCTGCTTGAATTGAACGTTCTGCAATTAGTTTCCCAACTAACTGAGCCTGTTCAATTTTGCTAATATCTTTTTTCTCTGAGATTTCCTTAACTTTTGATGAGGCAGCAGCCAAAGTTTTACTATCAACGTCATCAATCAGTTGGACATAAATATGTTTATTACTTCTAAAAACAGACATACGGGGTTTCTGGCTTGTGCCACTAATAACCTTCCGTATTCTTTTTCTGATTCTAAATCTTCTTTTTTGCTTAGATAAAGCCATAATTGAATAAATTAAACAGATTAAACGCTAGCAGCTTTTCCTGCTTTTCTCCGTATTTGTTCACCAACAAACTTAATACCTTTTCCTTTATAAGGTTCAGGTTTACGTAAAGACCTGATTTTTGCAGCTACATGACCAATCAATTGTTTGTCGTAGCTTTTCAAAGTAATAACCGGGTTTTTACCTTTTTCTGTTTTTGTAGCTACAGAAATTTCGGCGGGTAAAACAAAATATATATCATGAGAATAGCCTAAATTCAATTCCAGTACCTGTCCTTTTGCATCAGCACGAAAACCAACGCCAACCAACTCCTGTTCAACAGTATAACCTTTGGATACACCAACGACCATGTTGTGGATAAGAGCTCTGTACAAGCCATGTAATGATTTATGCCTTTTTTGATCGCTGGGGCGACTTAAAGTGATCTGATTTTCTTCCACAGACACTGTTATGTCATGGTCTACAGCCTGTTTCATTTCACCCAGCGGGCCTTTAACTGTAACCTGATTATCTTTGTCGATGGTGACTTTAACATCGGCAGGTAAATCAATGGGTAATTTTCCTATTCTAGACATCGCTTTCCCTCCTATTAATAAACATAGCACAAAACTTCACCACCTACACTTTTTTCACGGGCTTCTTTATCGGTAATCACACCGATAGAGGTAGATAATATAGCAATTCCCAAACCATTCAAAACTCTTGGGAGTTTTTCTTTATTCACATATTTTCTTAAACCCGGTCTGCTTACTCTTCGTAAGGCTTGAATTGCAGGTTGCCTGTTCTCAGGATTATATTTCAAAGCGATCTTAATATTACCCTGTTGACCATCATCTTCAAATTTATAATTAAGAATATAACCCTTTTCGTATAATATCTTGGTCATATCCTTTTTTATATTAGAAGCAGGTATATCGACAATCTTATGACGAGCTAAAACTCCATTTCTAATGCGCGTAAGATAATCTGCGATAGGATCTGTCATGTTATTTTTTTTTATAATATACTTAAATAATTTTTACCAACTGGCTTTTTTAACTCCTGGAATCAATCCACAAGAAGCCATTTCTCTGAATATAATTCTGCTTATGCCGAACTGGCGCATATATCCTTTAGGACGTCCCGTTATTTTGCAACGGTTGTGTAACCGTACTTTAGAGGAATTTTTAGGCAACCTACTCAAGGCGACATAATCCCCTTCGGCTTTTAATTTAGCTCTCTTAGCGGCATATTGTTCAACCATTTTACTGCGCTTTACTTCGCGAGCTTTCATAGACTCCTTAGCCATTCTTACTTCTTTTTTAAATTTTTAAATGGAATACCGAATTCTTTTAATAATGAGAAAGCTTCTTCATCAGTATTGGCTGAAGTAACAAAAGTCACTTCCATACCCATTAATTTGGTCACCTTATCAATATCAATTTCCGGGAAAATAATCTGTTCAGCCAAACCCAGGGTATAATTACCTCTTCCGTCAAGTTTGGTGCTAATACCATTGAAATCACGAATTCTGGGCAAGGCAAAACATATCAACCTTTCCAAAAATTCGTACATTCTATCTCTTCTTAAAGTAACTTTAACCCCAATGGGCACATTAGCCCTCAGCTTAAAGTTAGAAATATCTTTTTTAGATACAGTGGAAACCGCCTTTTGTCCGGTTATGTTTGAAAGTTCTTCAACGGCCAGATCAATTAATTTCTTATCGCCCACAGCATCACCAACTCCCTGATTAATAACAATTTTCTCTAATACAGGAACCTGCATAACTGAAGAATAATTAAACTCCTTTTTCAGCTTAGGAACAATCTCTTCTTTATACTTTTTCTCTAAAGTAGGTGTATAGTCCATTACTTAATTTCCTCCCCTGATTTTTTAGCAAAGCGAACCTTCTTATTATTTTCGTCTAAACGTCTACCGATTCTGGTACCCTTACCAGAAGCAGGGTCAATCGGATTAAGATTAGAAATATGAATAGGAGCTTCTTTTTTAATTATACCTCCTTGTGGATTTTGGGCATTGGGCTTTGTACTTTTAGATACCAAATTAACGCCTTCAACAATAGCTGTAAGCTTTTTGATATTTACATCCAATACCTTACCTTGTTTCCCTTTGGCTTCACCGGAATTAACTATAACGGTGTCACCTTTTTTAATATGTAATTTCCTCAGCATTCAAGTACGATTTATAAATTACAAAACTTCAGGAGCGAGAGAGATGATCTTCATATATTTATCACGTAGTTCTCTAGCTACAGGACCAAAAATACGGGTTCCTCTGATTTCATCAGCAGCATTTAAAAGTACCACTGCATTATCATCAAAACGTATATAAGAACCATCCTTTCTACGGATTTCCTTATTGGTACGCACAACCACCGCTTTAGAAACTGTACCTTTCTTTACATCACCAGAAGGCAAAGCACTTTTCACGGCAACTACAATTTTATCACCAATGGAGGCGTATCTTTTACCGGTACCTCCCAGTACTCTGACACAGAGTACTTCTTTAGCACCGCTATTGTCAGCAACAGACAATCTTGATTCTTGTTGTATCATGATTATTTAGCTCTTTCTATAATTTCTACTAATCTCCACCTCTTGTTTTTACTCAGAGGCCTAGTCTCCATTATCCTAATGGTATCCCCAATCTTGCAGGTATTTTCCTCATCATGGGCAAAAAACTTGGTAGTTTTATTCAAAAACTTACCATAAATAGGATGCTTAACTTTACGTTTAACAGCAATCAGAACCGTTTTATTCATTTTATTGCTGACCACAACGCCTATTTTCTCTTTCCTCAAATTTCTTTGTTCCATCTCGGGTAATTATTATTTATTTAAAGTTCTGCGACGTAGCTCGGTCATCATTCTGGCTACATTTCTCCTGGTAATTTTAATCTTATTGGGATTGTCCAAGGGAGAAATAGCATGACTTAATTTAAGACGAATCAATGTGTTTTTTTCAGCATCCAAACGTTCACCAAGCTCTTTTGTTGGAATATCTTTTATTTCTTTGATTTCTTCTGTTTTCATCTCTATAAGGTTGAAGTTTCAACATAATCAGGCCGAACGATGAATTTAACATCAATTGGTAATTTCTGGGCGGCCAATCTTAAAGCTTCTTTGGCTATTTCGTAAGGTACTCCTTCTGTTTCAATGATAATCCTACCTGGAGTAACAGGAGCAACAAATCCTTCTGGTGCACCTTTTCCTTTACCCATACGAACTTCAGCAGGTTTTTTAGTGATAGGCTTATCCGGGAAGATTCTGATCCAGATCTGTCCTTCCCTTTTCATATAACGGGTGACAGCCTGACGGGCTGCTTCAATCTGACGACCTGTAAGCCAAGCTTCTTCCAATGCTTTAATTCCGAAAGAGCCGAAAGCAAGAGTAGTACCTCTTTGGGCATTTCCCTTCATTCTCCCTTTCTGCATCTTTCTATATTTCTGTTTCTTAGGCTGTAACATTGCAGTATTTTCTTTTCGTTAAAATCTACTTTTTTCTTCTTTTCTGATAACCACTGCCACTGTTGACATTTACATTAGATATCCCCACATTGGGAGATAAATCTCTCTTCCCATACACTTCACCCAGGCAAATCCAGACTTTTATTCCTATAAGTCCGACCTTTGTAAGTGCAGGAACAACAGCGTAATCAATATCAGCTCTTAATGTATGCAAAGGAGTACGACCTTCTTTATACATTTCGGAACGGGCCATTTCGGCGCCGCCTAATCTACCGGCAACATGTATTTTAATACCTTCAGCGCCCATTCTCATGGTTGATGCCACAGCCATCTTAATGGCCCTGCGGTAAGATATTTTCCCTTCAACCTGACGGGCAATATTGTTAGCCACAATGGTAGCGTCTAATTCAGGACGTTTAACTTCAAAAATATTGATTTGAACTTCCTTTTTGGTGATCTTTTTCAGCTCTTCTTTGAGTTTATCGACTTCCTGGCCACCTTTCCCTATAATAATACCCGGACGGGCAGTATTAACGGTAACCGTAATCAATTTCAGGGTACGCTCAATAATAATCTTGGAAATGCTGGCCTTTGCCAAACGAGCATTAAGATATTCTCTTATTTTAGCATCTTCAACCAATTTGGAAGAATAATCTCTACCTCCATACCAGTTGGAATCCCATCCTTTAATTAAGCCTAAACGGTTGCTAATTGGATTAACTTTTTGTCCCATTTATGGTTATTTTGTTTTACTTTCTGAACTATCTTCTTTCTTTGCATCACTTACTCTATCTAAAATAAGAGTAACATGGTTTGAGCGTTTTCTGATGCGGTGACCTCTTCCCTGAGGAGCAGTACGCAATCTTTTCAAGGTTCTTCCCTGGTCAACAAAGACTTCTTTAACGAACAAATTGCTGTCTTCAAGTCTGACGCCTTCGTTCTTTAACTGCCAATTGGAAATTGCCGATAACAAAAGTTTCTCAACTTTAGTAGAAGCTTCCTTAGTGCTAAACTTCAGGATATCTAAGGCTTTATTGACTTCTTTTCCTCTGATTAAATCAGTAATCAAACGCATTTTACGGGGAGAAGAAGGGCAATTTCTCAGAACTGCCATTGCCTTTTCTTTATTTTCAGCTTTTCTCCGTTCAGCGCTATTTCTTTTTCTTGCACCCATTGTAGTGAAAAATTATCAAGTTGTAAGAATATATTCTTTAACTATTCTTTCTTATTACCGCTATGTCCTCTAAAGGTACGGGTTGGAGAAAATTCTCCAAATTTATGACCTACCATGTTTTCAGTAACATAAACCGGAATAAATTTTGTTCCATTATGAACAGCAACTGTATGCCCTACAAAATCAGGAGAAATCATGGAACGGCGTGACCATGTTTTCAACACCGATTTCTTTCCTGATTTGTTCATTTCAAGAACTCTTTTTTCCAATTTATATTCAATAAAAGGACCTTTTTTTAATGATCGGCTCATAACGTTACTTTATTATTCAATTATTTTTTCCTTCTTTCAATAATATATTTATTGCTATCTTTCTTAGGAGTTCTTGTTTTGAACCCTCTAGCAGGAATACCCTTCCTTGAACGTGGTAAACCACCTGAAGCTTTACCTTCACCACCACCCATTGGATGGTCAACAGGGTTCATTGCAACGCCACGGTTACGAGGCCTGCGGCCTAACCAACGGCTCTTACCGGCTTTACCTCTCTTTTCCAGACCGTGATCAGAATTAGAAACACTTCCAATTACAGCTTTGCAGGTAACCAAAACCATCCGGGTTTCGCCTGAAGGCATTCTTAAAATAGCATATTTGCCATCGCGTGAGGTCAATTGTGCATAGCATCCTGCACTTCTTGCCAAAACAGCACCCTGGCCAGGGCGTAATTCAATATTACTGATAATTGTTCCAAGAGGTATATCCGATAAGAAAAGGGCATTCCCGATTTCAGGAGCTGCACCCTTACCCGATTGAATAGTTGTCCCAACTTTCAAACCATTTGGAGCAATGATATATCTTTTTTCGCCATCGGCATATACAACCAAAGCAATGCGTGCAGTACGGTTAGGATCATATTCAATAGTTTTCACTACTGCCTTCATCCCTTCCTTATCACGCAAAAAGTCAATCAATCTATATCTTTTCTTGTGACCACCGCCAATATAACGGATAGTCATCTTTCCTGTATTGTTACGACCACCAGTACTTTTAAAAGGAACTATCAACGACTTCTCAGGCGTGGTAGCTGTAATCTCATCAAATGAACTAATGATTCTATGTCTTTGTCCTGGTGTAACAGGATTTAATTTTTTTACTGCCATATTAATTAGATATTGCTATAAAAATCGATCTTTTCTCCTTCTTTCAAAGTAACAATTGCCTTCTTGAAAGAATTTCGTTTACCTTCCACGAAACCTTTTTTGGTGTATCTGGTCTTTACCTTCCCTTTGTAACACATTGTGTTTACATCCTTTACAGTAATACCATACATCTGTTCAATTGCACCTTTAATTTGAATTTTATTAGCCCTTCCGTCGACCATAAAACCATAACGGTTTAATTTTTCGCCCTGGAGAGTCAACTTTTCCGTCACTATAGGTTTAAATAGAATTTCCATTTCAAATTATTTTCAAATATTACTATAAAATGTTTTGTAAACCGCTCAGGGAACTTTCAACAAATAAAACTGTTGAAGAATTCATTATATCGTAGGTCGTTAATTCTGAAAGAACTAACACTTTAGAATCTTCTAAATTACGAGAGGACAAATATATGTTTTTATTTTGTTCAGATAAAACTAAAAGAGACTTTTTATCGCCAATTTTTAAATTTGCTTTCAGTTCAATAAACTTTTTAGTCTTAGGTTCATCAAAAGAAAAATCCTCAAGTACAATGATATTGCTTTCTTTGGCTTTATAACTAAGTGCAGAACGGCGTGCTAACTGTTTAACTTTCTTGTTTAACTTAAAAGAATAATCCCTGGGTTGAGGGCCAAAAGCCCTGGCACCGCCGATCATCAAAGGTGATTTGATGCTACCCGAACGGGCGCCACCAGTACCTTTTTGTTTCTTCAATTTCTTAGTACTACCGGAAACATCATTTTTCTGTTTGGCCTTATGAGTACCCTGACGTTTATTAGCTAAATATTGTTTTACATCAAGATAAATTGAATGATCGTTGGGTTCTATAGCGAAAATCTCATCGCGCAACTGAACCTTTTTTCCGGTTTCTTGGCCACCTATATTAAAAACAGATAATTCCATCACTTTTCAATTATTAAATATGAACCTCTTGCACCGGGAACACTTCCTTTAACAAGAATAAGATTGTTTTCGGGAATAATTTTAACTACCTTCAGGTTTAAAACCTTTACCGTATCAGAACCAGCATGTCCTGCCATTCTCATACCTTTGAAAACCCTTGAAGGCCATGAAGAAGCGCCCAAAGCACCTGGAGCTCTTAAACGGTTATGCTGACCATGGGTATTATCACCTACGCCAGAAAAATGATAACGTTTGACAACACCCTGATAACCTTTACCTTTACTTATCCCAACAACATCAACGAAAACATCATCTTTAAAAATATCAACTGTAACGCTATCACCCAGTTTTAAACCTTCATCAGAACCGGGAAATTCTACCACCTTGCTTTTTGGGGTAGTATTTGCTTTTTTAAAGTGACCAATCATGGCCTTAGTGGTGTGTTTCTCTTTTTTCTCGTCGAAAGCTAACTGAACGGCCTGATAGCCATCCTTTTCAACTGTTTTGATCTGAGTAACCACACAAGGACCTGCTTCTATAACTGTGCATGGAACATTTGCCCCATCAGCACTAAAGATGGAAGTCATTCCAACTTTTTTTCCAATAATACCTGGCATCTTTGTCTATAAATAATTTAAAATCACACTTTAATTTCTACTTCCACACCACTGGGTAATTCCAGTTTCATCAGAGCATCGATGGTTTTAGGAGTGGAACTATAAATATCCAACAATCTTTTGTAGGAACTGAGCTGAAATTGCTCTCTCGATTTTTTATTTACGAAAGGCGAGCGCAAAACAGTAAAAATTTTCTTGTGGGTTGGCAGTGGAATTGGACCACTTACAACAGCACCAGTCGATTTTACTGTCTTAACAATTTTTTCAGCCGACTTATCCACCAAATTATGATCGTAGGATTTAAGCTTTATTCTAATTTTCTGGCTCATGTTACATTAATTTATACTAATTCGGTTTTCCCTTTAACTTTATCCAGTATATCCTTTGCAATAGCTGCAGGAACAATTTCGTAATGTGAAAATTCCATGGTAGAAGTAGCACGTCCTGAAGTCAGGGTACGTAATACAGTCACATATCCGAACATTTCGGACAATGGAACTTTAGCTTTAATTACTCTGGCCGAAACTCTTGATTCCATACCTTCAACCTGGCCGCGGCGTTTGTTAAAATCGCCAATCACATCACCCATATATTCTTCAGGGGTTACAACTTCAACAGCCATGATAGGTTCGAGCAACACCGGCTTTGCTTTTGCACATGCATTTTTAAAGGCCTGCTTAGCAGCAATTTCGAAAGAAATTGAATCTGAATCCACTGGATGGAAAGAACCATCGGTTAATTCAACCTTTAAATTATCAACTGCGTATCCTGCTAAAACACCGTTCTGCATGGCTTCCTGAAATCCTTTCTGAACAGCAGGAATATATTCCTTTGGAACATGTCCGCCTTTGATAGAATCAATAAACTGAAGGCCTTTTACATTATCATCAGCAGGAGAAACGGTAACGATGATATCAGCGAACTTACCACGACCACCGGACTGTTTCTTAAACAATTCCCTGTGGTTAACACTTGCAGTAATTGCTTCCTTGTAGGCAACCTGAGGAGCACCCTGATTACATTCCACTTTAAACTCTCTCTTGAGACGGTCCATTAAAATATCCAAATGCAACTCGCCCATACCTCTGATAACTGTCTGACCGGAATCTTCGTCAACATTTACCTTAAAGGTAGGATCTTCTTCTGCCAGTTTTTCAAGAGCAACGTCAAGTTTATCAATATCAGCCTGAGTCTTAGGTTCAATAGCTATACCGATAACCGGTTCAGGGAATGTCATAGATTCAAGCATGATATGCTTATCTACATCACAGAGGGTATCTCCTGTACGAATATCTTTGAAACCAACGCCTGCACAAATATCACCAGCCTCAATAAAATCTTTGGGGTTCTGTTTATTTGCATGCATCTGATACAAACGGGAGATTCTTTCTTTTTTGCCTGTTCTTACATTGAAAACATAAGAACCGCTATCGATGCGTCCCGAATAAACCCTCATAAATACCAACCTTCCTACGAAAGGATCGGTTGCAATTTTAAAGGCCAGAGCAGTAAAAGGTGCAGCAGCATCAGGTTTACGTTCAACCTCTTCATTGGTATCAGGATCAGTTCCTTTAACAGCACCAATATCAAGCGGACTTGGAAGGAATTCAATGATAGCATCCAGCAATCTTTGAACACCTTTATTTTTGAAAGCCGAGCCACAAAGTACAGGCACAATAGTCATATCAATTGTGCATTTGCGGACAACTTTTAATATTTCATCTTTTGTGATAGAATCGGGATTTTCGCAGTAGCGTTCCAGCAAAGATTCATCAGCTTCAGCTACAGCTTCGATCAACTTACCCCTCCACAATGCGGCTTCTTCCTTCAGATCTTCAGGAATTTCCTCAAGGGTAAATTTAGAACCCAGGGCAGCATCGTCTTCCCAAACAATGGCTTTATTTTCGATTAAATCGACAACACCTTTGAAAGTATCTTCAACACCAATTGGGATTTGAACAACAACAGGATTAGCACCCAACTTGGTTTTAATTTCATTTACAACATTAAAGAAATCGGCACCGGAGCGGTCCATCTTATTGACAAAAGCCAAACGGGGAACACCGTATTTATCGGCCTGACGCCATACAGTTTCGCTCTGGGGTTCAACACCACCCACAGCACAGAACAAAGCAACAGCACCATCGAGGATACGTAAAGAACGTTCCACCTCAACTGTAAAGTCCACATGTCCAGGGGTATCAATGATATTAATCTTATAATCATTGTCCCTGTATTTCCAAAAAGTAGTAGTAGCAGCAGAAGTAATGGTAATACCTCTTTCCTGCTCCTGAACCATCCAGTCCATGGTTGCAGTACCATCATGAACTTCTCCAATTCGATGGGTAATACCCGTGTAGAACAAAATACGTTCTGAGGTGGTGGTCTTACCGGCATCGATATGAGCCATAATTCCTATATTCCTTGTAAAATGTAAATCCGTCGTCATCACTAACCCTTATACAACTGATGAATAAATAATACTATCTAAAAAAAATTTAAATTAAAATCTAAAACGTGCAAATGCCTTGTTGGCTTCTGCCATACGGTGAATATCTTCTTTCTTTTTGAAAGCAGCACCTTCTTCGTGGAAAGCAGCAATAATTTCAGCAGCCAGGTTTTCGCTCATGGATTTACCATTGCGCTGACGGGCAAAAAGAATAAGATTTTTGATACCAATAGAAACTTTACGATCAGGCCTTACTTCGGTAGGAACCTGAAAGGTTGCACCTCCAACCCTGCGGCTCTTAACCTCAACAGAAGGAGTAATATTTTCCATAGCTTTTTTCCAAACTTCTATGGGGGTCTTGTCAGTGTCTTTTGTTTTTTCTGCTACAGCATCCATAGCATCATAAAAAATACCCAGAGCGGTACTTTTCTTACCACTGTACATCAAATTATTTACGAATTTCGTTACCAGGGCATCATTATATTTGGCATCTGGTAAAATAATTCTCTTTTTAGGTTTTGCCTTTCTCATTTTTATATCTTCAAAAGATTAATTATTTTTTTGCTTTAGGCATTTTTGCACCATATTTTGAACGTCTCTGAGTACGGCCTTCTACCCCAGAAGTATCCAAGGCACCCCGTACCAAGTGATATCTAACACCAGGTAAATCTTTTACTCTTCCCCCCCTGATCAATACGATAGAGTGTTCCTGTAAATTATGACCTTCTCCAGGTATATATGCATTAACTTCCTTGCCGTTGGTAAGCCTTACCCTGGCCACTTTTCGCATAGCCGAATTAGGTTTTTTAGGTGTAGTGGTATATACACGTACACACACCCCACGCCTCTGGGGGCAAGAATCTAATGCAGGAGCCTTGCTTTTATATGCAATTTCTGTCCTTCCTTTTCTAACTAATTGCTGTATTGTAGGCATATAGATATTTGTTTAAATACAAGATTTTTATTAAAATGGTGTGCAAAGGTATTCTTTTTTTTTTAATTACAATAGTGAACTAAAAATAAATTGTATTTTTTTTGACCTTCACCAATAAGCTTACAAAGTTATGCCTTTTTAGGCATAAATCACCTATTAAAAAGGAAGAAAGATTTAATTTCTTAAAAACTTGCATCCCGTTTATAAATTATTATTTTTGTTTTGTTTACTTTTCAATTTTAGCGTTTTGTTTAAGTACTATTTTTACTAAATCTAAACCCTTAACAAAATGAAAACTTACCTAACAGAACAAATTAAAAACATCTCTATCCTGGGCAATTCGGGATCGGGAAAAACCACCCTCACGGAGGCCATGCTCTATGAGGGTGGAGTAATTGAAAGACGGGGCGAAGTGGAAAACAAAAACACTGTCTCTGACTTTACCGATGTAGAGCACGAAAATCAGATTTCCGTTTTTGATTCTGTGCTTTATACCGAATTCATGGATAAAAAAATAAACTTTATTGACACACCGGGCCTGGATGACTTCAACGGCGGGGTATTTGCAGCACTTAAAGTGACCGACCTGGGCCTGGTTGTCCTTAATGCTCAAAACGGTTTTGAAGTAGGCACCGAAATTACCGGCAGGTACCTTGAAGACAAGCATAAACCTGCCATGTTTGTGATCAATCAACTAGACCACGAAAAAGCCAATTACGAAAAAACAATCGAAGAATTGCGCGAACGTTTCGGGTCTAATTTAATCTGTATCCAGTACCCCGTTAATCCGGGAACAGGATTTAATGCCATCGTCGATGTATTGATGATGAAACTATATAAATATCCCCAAACCGGAGGTGCAGCCGAAATTCTGGAAATCCCTGAAGAGGAAAAAGAAAAAGCCCTAAAACTTCATCAGGAATTGGTTGAAAAAGCCGCTGAGAATGATGAAAAATTAATGGAACAATTTTTCGACAAAGGTACGCTCGAACCGGATGATGTCCGTAAAGGAGTTACCATTGGTTTTGGGACTTGCAGCATTTATCCCGTATTTTGTGTTTCTGCAAAAAAAGATATAGGAGTTGCCCGTTTAATGGAATTTATAAGGAATGTTGCCCCAGATCCCTCCATGGCAGCACCGGCAATTACCACAGAAGGCAAAGAAATCAAATGCGACAGTAAAGCTCCTGTTTCCCTTTTCTTTTTTAAAACAGCATTGGAACCCCATATCGGAATAATCAATTACTTCAAAGTCATGTCAGGCGAACTGATTGAAGGCCTTGATCTAAATAATAACAACAATGGCATTAAAGAGAGAATCTCGCAAATATTTGTTTCTGCCGGTAAAAACAGGATTAAGGTGGATAAACTGGTTGCCGGTGATATTGGAGCTACCGTTAAACTGAAAAGTACTAAGGCCAATCATACCTTAGGAATTGAAAACTATCAATTTGAACCTATTGTTTATCCTACACCCAAATATAGGACTGCCATCAAAGCATTAAAGGAAGATGAAGAGGAAAAATTGGGAGATGCCCTTGCACGTTACCATGAAGAAGATCCCACCATCATCGTTGAATATTCTAAGGAACTCAAACAGATAATCATCCATGGCCAGGGAGAATATCACCTTAACATACTAAAGTGGCACCTGGACAATATATATAAAATAGCCACGGAATTTCTTCCTCCCCGTATACCTTACCGGGAAACAATTACCAAAGTTGCCCAGTCATCCTACCGGCATAAAAAACAGTCAGGCGGTGCCGGACAATTCGGAGAAGTATCCATGATTATTGAACCCTATTATGAAGGAATGCCCGATACAACCAGTTATAAATTAAATGGTAAAGAACTTAAGGTTTCCATACGTTCTAAGGAGTCATACGACCTCAGCTGGGGAGGAAAGCTTTTGTTTTACAACTGCATTGTTGGTGGTGCAATTGATGCACGTTTTATGCCGGCCATTCTGAAAGGCATAATGGAAAAGATGGAACAGGGACCTCTGACCGGATCTTATGCCCGCGACATCCGGGTATTGGTTTATGACGGCAAGATGCACCCTGTAGATTCGAACGAAATATCATTTAAACTTGCCGGACGTAATGCCTTTAAAGAAGCATTTAAAAATGCAGGGCCCAAAATCATGGAACCCATCTATCACCTTGAAGTATTTGTTCCATCCGACCGGATGGGTGATGTGATGAGCGATCTGCAAAGCAGGCGTGCCTTGGTTCTTGGTATGGACAGGGAAAAAGGCCTGGAAAAAATCACGGCAAGAGTGCCTTTGGCTGAAATGAACAAATATTCCACAGCTTTGAGTTCACTTACCCAAGGCAGGGCAATGTATTCAATGAAATTTCTGGAATATGCCCAGGTTCCTGCCGATATTCAAAGCCAATTGTTGAAAGCATACGAAGAAACCGAAAAAGAAGAATAATTCCAATCATAAACCAAACAGCTTGCTAAGTGAGCAGGCTGTTTGGTTTTATAACTTTAAGAACATAAAATCACTAACTGACCAGGCCATCGAGTAAGTTAATTAGAAAACATAAACAAATTATAACATATAAAATATGTATCTTACTTCTTTAAGTTATTAAAAATAACCAATCATAAAGGCATATTTCACTTTAATATATATTATCTTAGCTGCCATAAATTTAACCCAAAATAAAGTGACTGACAGATTAGTAATTATTCCAACATACAACGAAAAAGACAATATTGAACGGATCATTAAGAAAGTTTTTAGTCTCTCTATTCCATTTGATATTTTAATTATCGATGACAATTCGCCTGACGGAACAGCACAAATTGTAAAGGATTTACAGAAAGAATTCAGTGACTCCCTTTTTATCCTGGAACGTCCGGGTAAGATGGGATTAGGAACAGCATATATAAAGGGGTTTAACTGGGCCATCGAACATAAATATGAATATATTTCGGAAATGGATGCCGATTTCTCTCATAATCCCGATGACCTGGTGCGGTTGTATGAAGCCTGCATTACAGAAAATGCAGATGTAGCAATTGGTTCAAGGTACAAATCTGGAGTAAATGTAGTAAACTGGCCTATGGGAAGGGTGTTGATGTCCTATTGCGCTTCCCTTTACGTGAGATTCGTCACAGGAATGGACATTGCAGATACTACGGCCGGTTTTGTATGTTACAACAGAAAGGTTTTGGAATCAATTGACCTGACTAAGATAAAATTTAAAGGCTATGCGTTCCAGATCGAAATGAAATTCACGGCCTGGAAAATGAAATATAAAATTGTGGAAGTGCCTATCATTTTTACCGACCGCAAAGTAGGAACCTCCAAAATGAGTGGTGGCATTTTTAATGAAGCGCTTTGGGGTGTTATTCGTCTCAAATTTAGAAGTTACTTCAAAAAATATCCCCGCATTGAAAAGTAAATATGAGCCGGTACATATTAATACATAAGGCGAATATCGTAAATGAAGGACATATTTTAATAGGGAGTGTCCTGCTTGACGGGCAAAAAATAAAGCAAATTTTCCCCGAAGGAGTGGTTATTCCTGTTGATCTGCTGGTAACATCCAAAATTATTGATGCCAAAGGCAAATATTTGATTCCCGGGGTAATTGACGACCAGGTACATTTCAGGGAACCCGGATTGACTCATAAAGGAGATATTTATAGTGAAACAAGAGCAGCAGTCGCAGGCGGGGTCACTTCTTTCATGGATATGCCCAATGTAAAGCCACCCACCACTACCCTTTCATTGCTGGAAGAAAAATATGCACTGGCTGCCGGAAAATCGCTCATCAATTATTCATTTTACCTGGGAGCAACCAATGATAACCTGGAGGAACTTTTAAAAACGGACCCTTCAAATGTATGCGGGATAAAAGTTTTTATGGGATCTTCAACCGGGAATATGCTGGTTGATAAACCTGAAGCCCTGCAGAAAATCTTTTCTGAAGTTAAACTTCCCATCGCTGTACACTGTGAGGATGAAGAAACCATTCAGAAAAATCTTAAGGATTTCAGGGCTAAATATGGGGAAGATGTTCCCATTGCCTGCCATTCTGAAATAAGAAGCGAGGAAGCCTGTTTCAAATCATCCTCACTGGCTGTTGAACTGGCAAAAAAATATGGGACCAAGCTCCATCTCCTGCATCTTTCAACGGGTAAAGAGTTGCAGCTGCTCGATGACACAACAGACCGCAGGAAAAAACTCATCACTGCCGAGACTTGTGTTCATTACCTATGGTTTACCAATGATGATTATGCAGAATTTGGGACAAGAATAAAATGGAACCCTGCAATAAAAACTGCTGCTGACCGGGAAGCCCTGCTTAAGGGATTATTGTCCGGCAAAATAGATGTCATCGCTACAGATCATGCCCCGCACACTTTAGATGAAAAACAAAACACCTATTTCAAAGCCCCTTCAGGCGGGCCATTGGTTCAACATTCTCTGGCAGTGATGCTCGAACTTTTTTATCAGGGAAAAATTCCCATCGAGACTATAGTCGATAAAATGTGCCATGCCCCTGCCGATATTTTCAACATCAATAAAAGAGGATACATTAAACCTGGATTCTATGCCGACCTTGTACTGATTGACCCCAATAAAAAGTGGACAGTAGCTCCTGAAAATATTTTGTATAAATGCAAATGGTCGCCATTTGAAGGTACAACCTTTCATGCGCAGGTAACTCATACTTTTGTTAATGGGAATCTTATTTTTGAAAATGGGACTTTGAATGAGACCTCCAAAGGAATGAGATTATTATTTAACCGTTCCAAACATTAAATAATTTCTGCACGGAATTTGCTAAATCATTAAAAATTGAATTCATGAAAAATCGATTTTTTAATCCGGTTATAATAGTCATGTTGTTGATCAGCCTGAACAACACGGTTATTCCTGCTGAAGCCCAGGGAAAGAAAACGCAGCCCAAATTGGTTAAAAATACTTTTAGTTTGGCAGAAAGCAACAATCAGTTTGCTTTCGATTTATATAAACAACTGGCTGTGCAAGAGGGGAATTTGTTTTTTTCTCCATTCAGCATATCAACGGCACTGGCAATAACTTATAATGGTGCTGCAGGAAAAACGAAAAGCGAAATGGCCAAAACCCTTCATTTTGACCAGCTTCAAAAAAATGTACCCCAAGCCTTTCACGTTTTGTTGGATAGTATAAAACCAGCCAAAAACAATAAGGATTTGCAGCTTAATATTTCCAACGCTCTATGGGCGCAGAAAAAATACTTTTTTTTAAACAGTTATATTAAATTATGCAGGGATTATTATTCTGCATCAGTTCAAAATGCTGATTTTACTACAAATACAGAAAGGGAGAAATCCAGAAAAACCATCAATCAGTGGGTAGAGAAACAAACTAAGGGTAAAATCAAAGACCTGCTACAAGCCGGAGCCATTGATGCGATGACGCGCATGGTCATTACCAATGCGGTCTACTTTTACGGTTCATGGGCAGAAAAATTTGATGAAAAACGCACCAGGCAGGACACATTTCATCTTGCAGACAAATCTTTTGTACTAGCTCCCTTTATGCACAAAACATTTTCTGCAAAATATTTTGAAAACGGAAATTTACAGATGGCTGAACTTCCCTATGCCTCCAGGAAATATTCAATGGTTATTATCCTTCCCAAAGCCCCAACCGGTCTTGAGCAAGTCATTAAAGACCTCACTAACAATAATTTTAAAATTTATTTTTCCAAATCAACTCAAAAAGAGGTACAGTTTTCTATACCAAAATTCAAGCTTAGCGGGCAATTTGATCTCGGACAAAACTTGTCCGGGATGGGAATGCCCTTGGCATTTAGCAATAAAGCCGATTTTTCGGGGATGACCGGGCATTACGATTTAAAAATTTCAAAGGTAATCCATAAAGCTTTTGTAGAAGTAAATGAGAAAGGCACGGAAGCAGCAGCAGCGACAGGTGTCATCATGGCTTTAAAAAGTACTTATATCAGCAATAAAATAATTTTTAAAGCCGATCATCCTTTCTTTTTTATCATCAGGGAAAATTCTACAGGTTCCATTCTTTTTATGGGAAGGTTGGCAAAACCGGAAACCAACCTTTAACAGGTTTGCTGCCTGTAAAATAGATTCAACCGGTTTGTGTGGTTAATCAATTCAAATATCAGATTAAACGGCACTCAATCAGAACAACCTGTTAATTTTCTTTTACATTTGCATTGAAAAAGGAAAGCAAATAAGAATGAAAAATTTTTTCGGGAAGGTTAAAAAAATCCTATCAAGAATAGTACTTTACTTCTTTATAATCAGCATATTATCTGTAATCATATTCCGTTTTGTGCCGGTGCCCTTCACGCCGCTTATGGTGATCAGAAATGTAGAAAGGATTGCTCATGGCAAATCCTTCCGTCTAAAAAAAGAATGGACTCCGATAAAAAAGATATCAAAGAATATGCAACTGGCCGTAATATGCTCTGAGGATCAGAACTTTACCAGCCATCATGGTTTTGACTTTCATGCAATTAACAAAGCAATAAAACACAATAAAAGAAGCCGTCATAAAAAAGGCGCAAGCACCATCAGCCAGCAAACCGCAAAAAACCTTTTTCTTTTTCCCGACAGAACTTGGGTGCGCAAAGGATTGGAAGTTTATTTTACAGCCTTGATTGAACTTTTCTGGCCCAAAGAGAGAATCATGGAAGTTTACCTGAACATTATAGAGCTGGGAGATGGCATTTACGGAGTAGAGGCGGCATCGCAGTATTATTTTACCAAGAGCGCCAAGAATTTAACCCGTAGCCAGGCATCGCTGTTAGCCGTCGTACTTCCCAATCCTATTAAGTATTCTGCCATGTATCCTAATGCTTACATCAGGCGCCGGCAACACTGGGTAATGCACCAGATGACTCTTTTTGGCCCAATTACTTACGACAAGCCAATGTTCAAACTTGAAGAAGACGAGGAATAGGCTCATACCTATTCCTTTGATGTGCCCCTTCAAAGAAAATAAGTAATTTGTAATAAGCAAAGCACATCAAATTATTTAAAATTTTCCAATCGGAATCAAAAATTAAAACCAACCATAAAACCTAATATAATGAAAAAGGACTTTTTTAAAATATCATTATTTATTAGCTGTTTTCTATTCTCCACAACCTTCGTGTCATTTGGGCAAAACAAAGGGCTATCAAAAACATTTGGGCCTTCTGATCAGATTTGTGCCGGCGTGAACATTCACTTTATAAAAGGCAATGAAAAAGATTTAGACATGATAGCTGCTGCAGGATTTAAATTTATCCGCATGGATTTTTCGTGGCAA
>JAUZOH010000006.1 GCA_030706565.1 Bacteroidota bacterium
TTGCAACCCTGCTCGACTTTTTCAACTAATTGTCCTAATAAATCCTGGCTTGTAAACCATGCAACTGAGATTTGTATCAATTTCTTAGAATCTGAAACCAGTTCTGTAATTTGTTTTCTAATATTTTCAAATGTTGCTTTTATCATGCACGGTATCTTTTAAAGTTATTGCTAACATTTCTCTCACAGCAATCTTGCTGTCATTGCTTATTACAACTCTTTTAAGCTATAAACCTCAGATTCTTAAATTAACTATTTCTCCAAAACATTAACATATTTTCAAATTAAAATGTTACAAATTAGCTGCATATAATTATATTTTGCTCAAGTATTCTGAAGCATGAACTTTCGAGCTTGGTTTGCCTAGCAGAGAAGCTTATCAAAACGGATTGCCGTTTTTAATCACGATTTTAGCGGGTTTGGAGAGGGTATTTATTGAAGCACTTTCTGATATTTGAGCTCTTTCAATTTTTATAATATTTTAAAACCTTAAGCATATTAATTATATTAAGACTCGTTAGTAACAAATTACTTATAGTAAAAAACTTAATATCATAAATGAAACCTTAGTAACAATATTAGTTCTGAACTAAAATTCTTATTTTTAATTGGTTATAATTGTTGCAGAATTAAAACGAACTAATTTTTCCCAATCTATTTCCCCATTATCTTTACAAAAATCATTTGAAAATTCTCTTGTAAATTTATTTATCATTTGAGAATATATTTCTACAAATTCATCAGTTTTTTCTTTTGCTTTGTAACCCAGAGGTTCAATTATCTTTGTATAAAGATTAGATTCATCAGAAAGGAATTCCCAAAATTTTTGTCCACAATATTTAAGATAATTTCCTTTATCTGGATTTTTATCTTTTCCATAACAACACCCATTTATAGCAATGATCTGTAATTGTGAATTACTTGTTCTCAAAGTCTTTTTAGCTGTTCGAAAATCCTCAATCATTTTTGTAATTTGAGAACTATTACCCCAATTTGGACCAGATTTAATAGCCACTATATTCCTTCTCCCATCATCATCATCAAATTCCAAATCAATTCCAGTAATACCAGACTTATAACCTCCATATACTTGACCACTAATAAAAATAGCAAGCCCTTCCAACCAATCACCAAAAATTGTTTCCTCATTTGAAGAAATATGAGCATCAACAATTCCACGAATTATCTCTTCAGCTGTTAAGACATGTTTTGCTTTAAATAAGTATGGATTTTTACGCTTTAAAACTTTTGACAATTTCAAATCATCAAGGCTTTGAATCCTTTTTTGATGAAATACACCAATATTTTTTTCAACGTATTGAGATACGTCTTCCAAATTTAGTTTTTTCATATTTTACTTCTGGTTCTAATAAATATAATTCAACAGGCTTAAGTTGTTTTCTGACCATTTCGTAATATTCAGGGACATTATCAATACCAATAGAATTACGTTTCATTCTATTAGCGACAATTAAAGTAGTTCCTGATCCCATAAAGGGATCAAGAACTGTATCATATTCTTTTGTGAAAAGTTTAATAAACCATTCAGGCAATTCTTCTGGAAATGCAGCACTATGATTTTTATTATTACATTCTGTTGCCAAATATAAAACGTTAGTAGGATATGCTTTATCTCTTTCCAACCAATTGGAAATATTTTTACCAAAACCGCTGCCAACTTTTGAATTATCTCTAAGTTTATCAGTTTTAGAAAGATTTTTTAAACGAGTCTTCGCCCAATCTCCCATCGGGATCATAACTTCTTCTTGGTACATATTAAATTTTTTTTCTTTATTAAATTGAAGAAGCCTTTCCCATGCATCTCGAAATCTATTTGGCCATTTTCCAGGATAACTATTTCTTTTATGCCATATAAATTCTTCAGTCCAAAGCCAACCTTGTTTTCTCATTTCAAGAATTAGTTCTAGAACATATGTGCTCCTTTCTCCATTAACAACTTTTTCTTTAATATTTAAAATAAATGTTCCTGTTGGTTTAAGAACTCTATGTAATTGTTCTGAAATTGGCAAAAACCATTCAACATATTTTTCCGGATAAATACCTCCATAAGTACTTTTTCTTTGATCTGCATAGGGAGGAGAAGTTACAATCAAATCAACAGAATTATCTTGTAATAATTTTAATTGATCTTTACTATCACCTAAATATAAATCAGTTTTTATCTCCATTAATTATACTTGCGTTAAATATGACAAATTTAATATTTATCAAATCCAAAATATCAAATAATTATTTTAATTTTTAACGTTGGCAAATAACAATCGCTTAAGTATTAATCTTAACAATATTAAAATTATTTTATTCGTTAATATTTGAAGAATTATTGCTTAAATTTTTAACGACCCTTTCTTTTGGCTCATTCGCATAGCAATACAAACACGAATGCGGGCAGGTATTATATGAGCCGATATCTTTACTTTGCACGCAACGGCAGTATTTACGCTGGCCCTTATCCTTTATGTTGCGCGATTTCAGAAGGTGACTGGAAGAATTGAAAAGATCGCCGGCGGTGACACCTAAAAAATCCATCAGCTTTTTGTCATAAGGAAATAGCCGGATCATCAGATCATCGTCTATACATTTGTTGTGCAAAATGCCAAATTGCTCAAGGTCAATTTTTTCGGCACAGGTAGCCAGCTCGAAATCCCAACTTTTGTTGAGCTGCTGAAGGCCGCAGGCAAATTCCGCCATATCTTTTTCAGTAAACTCCCGATAGGGAATACGATTTACCTGCAGGTTCTTCTGAACCTTTTTATACCGATTGATATCGGCAAAACTGAAAACCAATTTTTCAGTGTATCCTTTAAGCTGGTTCCCGATTTTTTCAACCTTTCTTAAAAGTTCTTCCACACCTGTTTGTTCCGTCAGGACCAGCGGGTCAAAACGCCAGATGACCTTTTCCTTGCCGATTTTTTTGGACAATTCCATGAAAGTATCCCTTCGCGACTGCAGCCCGGGAACAAAAGGTTCCAGCTTCTCCTTTTCGTAATCGTTCAGGGTAAACTGGAAATAATAATTGGGAATTTTTTCAGCTATTTCATCCAGGAAAGGGAAGACCGGCCGGGGATTCTTTGACCAGAAAACGATCAGCCGGGCCTGATCAAAGAAAACATTCTGATATGAACCATTGAAAGGGTTCCGCCACCGCACATAGCCTTCTTTCAGCCGCTGTACCAGCCATTCCGGATAAAAAGCAGGGATATCCGTCGACCGGCTGGCGGAGATGATTACCGGGGCTATGCCTTCAACGGTTTCGCCTCCGGATAATTTTACTGTAACTTTGGGCCAGGCCATTGTCCGTCAAGGTTTATATTGTCAAAAATACAACAATTTGAATGATGACAGATCAACTAAAACGGGATATTCATTTGCATGCCCATTCTGAACCACCTGCCGGGCATGACGGTCATTACTTCCGTGTAATGGGTATTTGTAAGATTGGTAGCTTCGGCGTAAACCTTGAAGTTCCTTATTTTCCAGGTAAAACGGGAATCGAACACCCAATACGGAGCCATGTTAACCCGGTCAATATAACGCACTTTGAAATCATGAGTAAAATTGGCAAAAAGCGTATGTTCCACGCCCATAATCAGCTGATGGCGGATATTCTGCAGAGCATAGCGTGATTCGATAAATTCCGGGTGGTTGAAGTCGGCCTTGATGTAATTATAACTCAGGGTCAGGTCTTTTACCGGGAAATTCTTACTGAAAATCACGGCAGGAAGCATGTGAACTGTCAGCTCCACCCCGCTTTTATCGACATTGCTGAGATTCACCGCACGGACAATATTCGTGGAATCGGTATATGGCACAGTCACCCAGTCGATAAGCCGGGTGGCATGCTGGTAAAAACAAGAAGCATTAAAAGTAAAGCCTGTCAGGGAATAACGGATTCCTCCTTCATAAGTCAAAGCATCTTCTGGCTTCAAAGAAGGATTGCCTTCTTCCTTACCGGGATTATCGTAATAAAGGTCGGTGAAGGTCGGAATTCTCACCGAACGGCCGGCATTCGCATAGACCCTTATATGCCGTCCCAAATCATAGCCCAGGTCTATTCCGGGAAATATATTCCAGCCAAACTGGTTGTACCAGTTGGCATATACACCCTTAGTGACATCAAAATGCCCGAATATAAACTTTTGCTCTGCATATACCCCAAAATTATCAAGATTGTGTCCTGAAAGCGGGCTTACAGATGATTTACCCGAACGGATTGCCGTACCCGAAATCATTTCGGAACGATATTCCAGTCCCATTCCACAGGTGCCCAGCCTGTTTTTTGCAGAAACATTCAAATCCGCCTCCAGCGCATCGGTTTGATGGAGATTTTCGTAAACCGAAGGATTCTGCCTGACAAAAACATATTTGTCGTCATTATGCCGATAGGAAAGGCGGGGTTTGATTTCAAACACTCCGGCATCTTTGACATATTCAATGCTGGCCAGTCCGGTTTTAAGCGACTCCCACTGGTCCTTAAATGAAGCGCTGGAATAAAAACCGTTGGCGCCATAACGGCGTTCGGTATATCCGCCCAGAAAGTTGAATTTACCGCCTAAAGCAGTCAGTTCCGACTGGTAAAAAACATTATCAACCTTATAATCTGTATTGTAATGATAGCCATCGGAAGCATCATGGGCAAAAGAAAGGAACTGTCCATATTTATTAGCAGGAAGGGCAACAGATGCCCCTATCCCGAAAGTGGCGAAATCTCCACCATACAGATGCAGGTCAACAGCTTTCTTCTCAGGCACGCGGGTAATGATGTTAACAGCGCCAGAAAATGCATTCTGTCCGTAAATTCTTGATCCAGGCCCCTTCAAAACAACGATATGATCTATGCTTTCAAAATTCAACGGCAGGTTCATGGAATAATGGCCTGTTTGAGGGTCAATTAACTTGATACCGTTGATCAGCACCAGGGTTTGCTCAAAAGTACCTCCCCTTATGCTGATATCGTCCTGTATTCCTGCTGGCCCCCTTTGGCGCATGTCAACACCCGGCACATAGCTTAACGCTTCAGCAGCACTTTGTACGGGCAGGTTTTGCAATTGCCGTTTCCCTATATAACTTATATTCCTTGATGATTCAGAAAAAGGAACTTCAAGCCTGTTTTCCTTTATGGTCACTTCGGGCAAAGTAACCACAGAGGAATCAATTTGGGCAGATAAAGGAGAAATGAGGACAATCAGCAAAAAGAAAATATGCAAATGTCTCATAAAAAATAGATCGTTCCTACTTATGCCTGCCGATTAAAATTTCGACAACATCTTCGATGCGGCGATTCTTGGCCGTCAACAAAACAAGGGTATGATAGAACAAATCGGCAACTTCATTGATAAACAAATCGTCGTTATTGTCTTTCGCTTCAATGACCACTTCAACAGCTTCCTCGCCTACTTTCTGCGCTACGCGGTTGATGCCGGATTTGAAAAGTTTGGTGGTATAATGCCCTTCAGGAAGTTCTTTTTTACGGGTATCAATTAAATCCTGAAGTTCAACCAGGAAATGTAAATCAGCCTTATTGACTTCATTAAAACAGGTATCCTGGCCGGTATGACAAACAGGACCGACTGGATTGGCCTTGATCAGGATGGTATCATTATCGCAATCAGGAATGATCTTCACTACATTCAGAAAATTACCGCTTGTTTCACCTTTGGTCCACAGACGTTTTTTGGTACGGCTGTAAAAGGTAACACGGCCTTCCTTCCGGGTTTTTTCAAATGCTTCAGCATTCATAAAACCCAGCATCAATACTTTATTTGTGGTGTTATCCTGAATAATAGCAGGAACCAAACCATCTAATTTGTCAAAATCTAAATTCATAACGCTCAAAAATAAAATGCCAAAGTTAAACCATTATAGACAAAAAGCAATACTCATGAAAACAATTACAATTTCCATGACTAATGAACAAACAGCTTTCAGTTTATAAAACGAACAATAAATGGGAAAACCGGAACTGAGATTCAGTTTATTGTTTTACGGCATAAAAACAGCGCTTGGGAGAAAACACTTTTTCATCCGCAACCAGTTTTTTAATTGCCTTATCAACATCTTTTTTGTCCAATCCCGATTTGTCGGCAATGTCGCCGCTCTTCATCGCCTCTTTCGATTCATTGAGGGTTTTCATAACCAATTCACTTGCATCCATGGCATATAATTTTTAAAATTTGAAAAATTAGAATAATTCCACTTCAATATTCTGAACAAATGCGGTGTAAGAATGTTCATGATCCAATTTTGCTTCGGAAAGAAGGAAAAGAACAGGTTTCTCCTGTCCGGCGCTGTTCCTGATATTCACTTCCCTTCTCTGGCCAACAATTTTATTTTCGCCCTGCCGTACAAAGGAATTTACAAATTCATCAGTTTTCACGGCTTCTTCAGAGAAAAGCACCTTAACATTCTTGCCCAGTACATCCTGGCGATCGATTTCCCACAAGTTTTCGGCAGCCTGATTGAAAAATTCAATAGTGCCGAATTGATTAATAGTCAGAATGGCATCCAGGGCGCCTTCCAGGGTCCTTTCGTTACGTATCTTAACTTTTTCAACTTCCTTGTATTGAAGCTGCATCTCGTACCTGGCCTTTTCCAATTTCTTGCTCAGGTCTTCCTGTGCACTTCTAAGCTGTTCTTCCTGTAGCTTCAATTGTTCGGTTTGGGCGGCTGTTTCAATTTCCATCAGTTTTTCCTTGGTGGCATCATAACCGATAAACACGATTTTGGCCACTTCGTTGTACATGTTGCGTACTGCAGAATACGTACCATTGAACCATTTATGGGCATTGGAACTGGTATTAATCTGAAACTGCCCCTGAAAAGCTTCACCGTTAACAACTGATTCCCAGGATTTCTTAAATTTATTCACTTCCAAGACGCTGATAAAATCAAAAACGGTCTTTTCATTCGCCTGTTCCTGCGAATATTCAAGGGTTTTAAGAAAATTCTGATTCCCTCCCAGGAATTCTCCTTCAGGAGTAAATTCAGCTTTAATGGTTGAACGGTTTAAAGCATCGATCTGGCCTTCATAATCCAGACTTTGCTTTTTCTGGTCTGTAGTGTCGATAGCCAGGAATAATATCCTTTCCACAGAATTATCAGAGCGCCTGATGCAGGTGAAAGTTGCCATGGTCCATAGATCCTGCCTTTGCCTGGTGACAAACTTCATATCCCCCTCAAAATGCTTTCCGCCCTTTGATAAATCATCCCAGATATTGAAAAACCAGGCCTTGTCTTTATCATTAATGAACATGGAGATGTTCTTTCCTTCGACATCAGAATTATTCATATAACCCAGTTTGTTTAAAAATCGGGTATTGGCATAAATCAGAGAACCATCGGGCATAAATTCAGCACGGATCATGGTATGATTCACGGAATTTGTAAAATTAACGAACTTTTCTGCCTGCCGGTTAGCCTCTTCCTGTGCGGCCTGTAATTCCTCCATGTTTTGCCTCAACTGTTCCTCTTTTGAAACCAGAGCATCTGACTGTTCCTGCGACTCCTTCAAAAGCCGGGAAGTCCTCAAGCTGATTTTTATGTTGGTAATGGAAGAAGCAATATTTTCGGCCACATTCTCCACAAATTCAATCTGGAAAGGCTCGAGTTTCTGGAAAGAAGCAATTTCTATTACACCGCAAAGTTCGTCATTGACAATCATCGGGACAAGCAAAAGACAGCGGGGATTTGCTTCTCCAAGCCCTGAGGTAATCCGCAAATAATTGTCAGGGACATCGGTCATGAAGATTGACTTTTTCTCCAGGGCGCATGTGCCGACAAGGCCTTCAGCCCAGGCAATACGGTTATCCGCAAACTTCCGGCGGTCGTATGCGAAACAGGCCGTCATATCAAAATATTTCTCGCTGGGATTATCCTCATTCAGCAAGTAGAAACCGCCCTGATTGGCCTTCAGATACTTTACCAGGTTGCTGATCAGTTCGTAGGACAATTCCTCTATTCCATTGTTAAACTTACGCAAAATATCCCCGAATTTTGCCAATCCTTCGGCAACCCAGTTCCGGTTCTCATCCTCTTTCCTGCGCTGTTTTTCAATTTCGCGCTTTTCAATCAGGTTGTCGCGCAAATCAAGAAGCGATTTTCCGAGTATATCTTTACTGTCCTGAAGCTTATATTCGGTTTCCAGTTCCCCTTCAATCAATCTTTTCAGAAAAATGAGAATTTTCTTGTTTTTTTGATACTCGGCGTCTGTCAATTCTTTCTTTTTCAGGTCACAATTACGCACAAACTGTCCCAGGAAATAACCGAGGACGCAACCTGCAATGGGGAAAAGGTCAATCACCCAGAAAATCGGATTGAGGTAATGAATTTGTGCAATAGCCTCAAAGGATAAATCTGTTTTGCAAATGATCACATCAACAATAAAAGCGATGAAGGTAAATCCCAAACCGATTAAACCTCCTTTCCAGGAATATCTTGTAACTATGGCTTTAGAGTTAACATCGTTCATAGTATTTCAATTTAATTGTGAGAGTATAGAAAAAAATTTATCCAGGTAACGCAAAATAACTTAAAATATCGAATATATTAAATTGCTTAAGAATTTATTCAAAACGCATCAATATTTTAAAACAGAAGGAGCAATTTTGTCGAGAGCCAGAACTTTATCCACTGCATTAAGTTTAATAGCCTCATTGGGCATACCAAAAACCACGCAGGATTTTTCATCCTGGGCGATGGTATAAGCTCCTGCCTGCTTCATTTCCAGCAATCCCTTAGCCCCGTCATCGCCCATGCCGGTCATAATTACGCCAATGGCATTGCGGCCCGCATAGCGCGCCGTCGAACGGAACAACACATCAACCGAAGGGCGGTGCCGGTTTACCAGCGGCCCATCCTTTATTTCGACATAATACTTAGCCCCGCTGCGTTTCAATAAAAGGTGATGATTGCCCGGCGCGATTAATGCCCGTCCCCTGATTACGCTGTCTCCGTTTTCGGCTTCCTTCACGTCTATTTTACAAAGTTCATTGAGCCTTTCGGCAAATGAACGGGTAAACAGCTCAGGCATGTGCTGGACAATGACAATCCCCATTGCATCCGGCGGCATAGCTTCAAGAAATACCCGCAGGGCTTCTGTTCCACCAGTAGAAGCTCCGACAACCACAACCATATCCGTGGTTTTTATCATACTTCCTTCACCAATCAAAGGAGGTAAAATAGCATCAGCCGAATATTTAGGCTGAATGACTATATCATTTGAAAAAATCTTTCTTGAAACCCTTGCATTTGCAGCAGCTTTAACAACATCACACAAATGAATCCGCGATTCTTCAATGAATTGCCTGGTGTTCATCTGAGGTTTGGTAACCACCTCCACAGCGCCATATTCGAGAGCTTTCAGGGCGGTTTCAGTTCCTTTGGCCGTAAGGCTTGAGATAATAACAACCGGAATAGGACATTGGGCCATGATTTTTTTTAAAAAAGTGAGGCCGTCCATTTTGGGCATTTCAATATCAAGGGTAATGACGTCTGGAACCTGCTGCTGGATATATTTTACAGCCACAAAAGGGTCTGCTGCTGTACCGATCACTTCAATATCTGGTTCAGTCAAAAGAATTGACGAAAGTGTCTGTCTCACCACCGCCGAATCATCAACAATCAATACTTTAATCTTTTTCTTCATTAGAATTGAGATATTCCTTGTAAAATACAGATTTAAAAAGCCTTATGAATTTCCGATTTTATTCACAAACCTTTGCTTTACTTCCCCCGTTGCCGTATAAAACTCTATTTTCCTTCCGTTTTTACCACCGGTACTGGAACTGACAACAGGTATTTTTAAATCATTGAGTATTTCTCTGGCGATGATAATATTTCTTTCTCCGATTTTAAACTTTGAGATTGAAGAATCAATCACCTCGCCGCCACCAAATACCTTGGCTATAAGATTATATTTCAGACACCCAAGAGCCTGCATTTTATCAATAAGTCGTTCAATAGCAATATTACCGTACTTTGGAGAAGCAAGTCCTTGCCCATTCCATAAGGGAAGCATGTAATGATTGATGCCTCCTGCTTTCAACACCGGATCCCATAAGCATACCGACACGCAAGACCCCAGGATAGTATAAACCTTAAAAGGATCCTTGCTGACAAACAATGCTGATGGATATAAGAAATGAAGGGGTAAATTGTCGTCCATTTATAAGCGCATTAGAATATTTCGTCATTTTCGAATAAAAAGTCATTTCCGTCTGAAGAAAATCCGGCTATACCGGATTGAGATTCAGGAATGGAAATGGTAAAAGCAGAACCTTTCCCTTTCTGACTCCTGACTTCAATGCTCCCATCCAAAAGATCCAACAATGCCTTTGTAATAGACAATCCTAATCCATGTCCCCTGTTGATCGAATTAATCCCGTTGTCCAAACGTTTAAACCTGTCGAAGATAATTTTTTGGTTTTCTTCTGAAATTCCTGCGCCAAAATCCTGAATACTGACATTTAACAGTCCATTCTCCTGCCAAACATGTAAAATAATATTTCCCTTGTCATAACTGAACTTCACCGCATTGCTCATTAAGTTAGACATAATCAGCTTAAGTTTTTCAGGATCTGTTTTAAAATAAACCACTGCACCTCCTTCGCTGGCTATATCAAACTTATATTCAAAATTCAGATTCTTCTTTTTTGATTCAAACTTAAAAGAATCTAAAACCGTATTAAAAAGAGACTTAATGTCGGTATTTAAAATTTCAGGATATATTTCACCGGCTTCTATTTTAGCAGCCACAAAAATATTTCTAAGCTGGAAATCAAGGGTAAATGCTTCTGAGTGAATTAAGGCCACCATGGCAATAACCGTTTTCCAATCCTCTTTTTTTACAGATAATATACTTTTTGAAAGTCCTAATATAGAGGTAAAAGGATTAATGATTTCATTCGTGATATTGGAGATGAAATGGCTTTTCAAAGCTTCGGAATCTTCCAGCTTTTTATTCACCGTTTTCAACTCATTCATCAACTGTTTTAACTCTTCAAGATCTTCCTTGTTTTCCTTAAACCTGCGTTGTAACTCCTCAAGCAATTCTTCGTCAGATAACCGGGTCATATCTTTATATTTATAATAAGTTTGTTATCAATTTTTTAATACAGCCTTTAATTCTTCAGACCTGAAAGGTTTGCTTACATATCCGTCCATACCGGCAGCAAGGCACTTTTCCTCATCCCCTTTCATCGCATTTGCAGTCATGGCAATTATTTTAACCTTCTGCAGGGAATGATTTTCGTTTTCATAATTTCTTATCATTTGGGTTGCTTCATAACCATCCATCTCCGGCATGTTGATGTCCATAAAAACCAGGTCATACTTTTTATCTTTGAACATGCTTAGGGCCAACCTGCCATTTTCAGCAATATCGATATTGTACTGATATTTTTGCAGCAAAAATTTTATAACTTTCTGATTGAGCAGGTTGTCTTCAACTACTAAAATATTGTTAATAACCGGATTATACCTGACATCAGAAGAACCGGATTTGTCTTTTTGCTTGACAGCATGTTTTGCTTTCTTTAATGTTACCTTAAACCAGAATTTCGAACCTTCACCCAAAGTGCTCTCCACGCCTATCCGGCCTTTCATCAAGCCAACCAATCTCTGTGAAATAGCTAATCCCAAACCTGTTCCCCCGTGCAACCGGGTGGTAGAAACATCGACCTGGGAAAAAGATTTAAACAGTTTATTAAAATCCTTTTGGGCAATTCCAATACCGGTATCCGTCACATCAAATATTATGGTGATTTTGTCTTCATCATCACTCAAACAATGGACATGAATATTTACTTCACCCCTATCTGTAAACTTTACGGCATTGGTACTCAGATTTAACAATATCTGGCTTAAACGGACGGGGTCGCCCTCAACATATTTAGGAATAGAGTCGTCGATATGGACATTGAACTGCAATCCTTTTTCTTTGACTTTTGAATCAAGCATCAGGGCAATGTCCTGAATAACTTTGGTTAAGTCGAAACCTATGTTTTCAAGGATAATCTGATTTGCTTCAATTTTAGAAAAATCAATGATATCGTTTATCAAGGAGAGTAAGGTTTGAGAAGACAGGCCAATAATATCGAGATACTCCCTTTGTTGGGCGTTTAGTTCGGTTTCCTTGGTCAATTCGACCATTCCGATAATACTGTTGAGCGGGGTACGGATCTCATGGCTCATATTAGCCAGAAACTCGCTCTTATACTGGGAAGCTTTCTCGGCAATTTCCTTGGCTTTTTTCAGTTCCTCCTTGGAACGGCGAAGTTCAAGGTGAGTGGTCACCCTGGCCAATAATTCCGTTTCATTGAATGGCTTCAGTACATAATCCACGGCACCTGTTTCAAAACCTCTGACTATGCTCTTTTCATCATTCATGGCCGTAAGAAAAATGATGGGAATATCTTTGGTATCCGATGATTTTTTTAATCGCCTGCACACTTCAAAGCCATCCATATCCGGCATAATCACATCCAACAAAATAAGGTCAAATTGTTGTTCATGTGCTTTAATCAGGGCGGTTTTTCCATTACGGGCACTGTCTAATAGAAAATGCTTCTGTTCTAATATTTTGGATATCAACAAAATATTAATCGCACTGTCATCAATTATTAATATTCTTGCAGTTTTTTTCTCGTCCATAATGTTTAAACTACCTATATTTTTTTAAATATAGTAGGTTTTATCTGCGCCAAAGGCACATTAAGGTTTGAAATAGATTCAGAATGTCCCAGGATGAAAATGCCGTCTTTTTTTAATTTTGAAGCAAGTTTATTCAGAACACTCTCCTGGGTATCCCGGTCGAAATAAATTAAAACATTCCGGCAGAAAATAGCATCAAAAGAATAATCCAGCTTGTAAACAGGATCCATAAAATTTAAACGGTGAAAAGTCACTTTCCTTCTTAATTCCGGCACCACCCTCACTGTTCTGATTTCAGGATTTTTGTTACGCATGAAATATTTATATTTCAAATAAAGCGGCAGGCCATCAACCCGGGATTCGTTATATACGGCATCAACCCCTGACTGCAGCACACGGGTTGAAATATCCGTGGCAAATATGGAATAGTCAAATCCCTTGTTTTTTTCAGCAAACTCGTTCATGCAGATAGCCATCGTATAAGGCTCTTCTCCGCTGGAACAACCTGCGCTCCAAATCATAAAAGGGCGAACACCCGGAGAATTGGTCTTCAAGAAATCAGGCAGACAGGTCGATTCAAGGAATTCGAAATGGCCGGGTTCCCTGAAAAAATCGGTTTTATTGGTACTGACCATATCAATCATCTGGATTACTTCCTTCTCCTGTCCCTGTTTGCTAAAGACATAATCCACATATTCCCTGAAAGAGCTCAAATTCAGAGCTCTTAAACGTTTTTGAAGCCTGCTCTCGAGCATGGTCTTTTTTATTGGAGGCATCTTTATTCCATACTCGTGATAGATAAAACTGCTTAACTTTGAAAATTCAGCAGGGGAAAGCCTTGCCTTATAAATATCATTGATTCCATTTTCTGCCATATCAGATAAATCCAAAATCAGGAATGATTATTTACTTCAGCTTCCTGAGCCTCTTCTGTAATTTCAACATTTTCGCTTGACTCCTTTAAATCGACAATCTCATCAGCCGAAAAAATAAGGTCCATGTTGAGAATCATCACGAAATCATCCCCTATCTTTGCAATACCATTGATAAATTCGCTTTTGTACTTACTTCCAATACTAGGAGGAGGCAGTATCCGGGATTCTTCTATTTCAACCACTTCATGAACCGAATCGACTAAAGCACCGATGTGAACCGATTCGCCGTCCATATCAATATCCAATACCAGGATACAGGTATTAACGGTAAATTCGGTAGGAGTCATCCCAAATTTAACCCTTGTATCAATCAGTGGCAAAACCGTCCCCCGGAGATTTATCACCCCCCTCATATAATCAGGGGATTTGGGAACTTTAGTGATCTTGGTCATTTCCAGGATGCTAAGTACCTTAGATACATTGGCAGCAAAATATTCATCACCTAATTTAAATGAAAGATAAGAACTGATCTTATTTTCTATATTATCCATTGATAAGTCCTCCACAATTTTTATTATTGAATCGAAAAACGTTTAATTGCTTTATTGGTATCCATAACCAGGGCAAGAGTCCCGTTGCCTAAAATGGTGGCACCCGAAAAGAAATCCTGCTTTTTATAATGTTTGCCTAAAGGTTTCAATACAGCCTGATATTCTCCTTCCACGCTATCAACGACCAATCCGATTTCCCTGTCTTCATATTTTACGGCAACCACTTCTTCCATTTGAGTCTGATTCTCTTCAACACCCAGCTCCTCTCTCAGATAATAAAAAGGAATCTGCCGGCCATCAAGCACAACAAGATGGTTGAAGGTATTAACCAGATCCTTATGAGGGGCAGCATAAATTTTATTTACAACAGATAAGGGGATAACATAGAAAGTATCCTGGATTTTTACCAACAACCCGTCAATGATGGAAAGTGTCAAAGGTAACTTAATAGTGATGGTGGTACCCACATTTACTTCAGATTCTACTTCAACTTCACCGCGGATATCCGAAATCTTACGTTTTACCACATCCATTCCCACGCCTCTGCCGGATACATCAGTAACCTTATCTGAAGTAGAAAAACCAGGAAGGAATATCATATCAATCAGTTCCTTTTTGGATAATTGAGCATCCTGGCTGATAAATCCTTTTCGAATGGCTTTTTCCCTGATTACCTCAGGATCAATGCCTGCACCATCGTCGCTGATCTGGATGAAAACATTAGCCCCCGAATAAAATGCCTTAAGCATGATTTTACCCTTGGCCGGTTTCCCAAGTGCAATACGTTTTTCGGCGGATTCTATGCCATGATCCAGGCTATTACGGAATATATGCATGAACGGGTCTAACAGGTTTTCAATAATTGTCTTATCCAATTCGGTTTCTACTCCTTCGGTCACGAAAATAACTTCTTTGTTTAATTCATTGGAAAGGTCCCGGATCAACCGTTGGAAACGGGTAAGCATAGTTTCAATAGGAATAAGCACAATGGAAAAAGCGATGTCCCGCATCTGGCGGGAAAGCTTTTGAATATTTTCGGCAATTGCAAGCAGTTCGGCATCTTCACTGTTTGCCGCATATAAATCCAGACGTGCCTGGACTGTGACCAATTCACTGACCAGATTCATCAAATTGTCCAATTTATCTGAAGCAACGCGGATACTTGAAATCGCCCTTTCCTTAACGTTTATCCCTGGTTTTTCTTCAGCCTTTTTCTTTTCTTCAACCGAGGCTTGAGATAAATTATAGGCAAATTTGGTTAATTCGTTTACATCAGCATCAACCTGATCTTTATAGGTTTTATCAATTTTATTTAAAAATTCCTTATTCTGCAGTAAATTCACCTCACTAATTTTATTGACCTGCAAAACACATTCATCCTCCACAAAAATAAAAACGTCGGTAATGGCATTCATATCAGCTTCAGTGGACAGATAAATTTCCCAATATATGTAACAGGATTCCGGATTGATTTTTTCCAGACCTGGAACTTTATTAACATGAGGATATACAACAAAATCATTGCTCAAAGAACCAAGTTCATCAAGAAGAAACAGGGGATTGGTACCGTTATCAAAAATATTTTCTTCAGGAATAAAGAGCACATAAAATGTCTTGAGCGATTTATTCTTCTCTTCGGAAGCAAAAGGTTGAAGAGAAACTGGTTGGTTGGGTATCGGCTGACCATTGATCAAAGCATTGATTTCACCCGAAAGGAAATTCTTCTCTTTAATAACTTCCGGATCCTGGTCTTCTTCATTCAAAAATTTCTTAAGTAAATCAACCGAAGCAAAAGTTATATTGAGCAAATTTTCATCAATCTTCATCTGGTCGTTGCGCACCCTGTCGTATACAGTTTCAAGATTATGGGTGTATTCACTGATATTGGCATATCCGAACATTGCCCCTCCACCTTTCAGTGAGTGCATAGCTCTGAAAACCCTTTCAATCAGCTCTTTATCCTGAGGTGAAGATTCAAGTTCCAATAAAGCTTTCTCCAAATCATTGATGTTTTCAATAGCTTCCTCTTTGAATTTCTCCTTGAAATTTTCCATTACCTTAATACTTTACTGATGGCATCCAATAATTTTGAAGGGACAAAAGGTTTGATAATCCAACCGGTAGCACCGGCTTCTTTTGCTTCCATTTTTTTAGCGACCTGTGATTCTGTTGTCAAAAACAAAATTGGTATCCGCTGATAGCCTTCAGTCTTTCTTACAGTTTTAATCAGTTCAATGCCATCCATCACCGGCATATGTAAATCGGTAATTACCAAATCTATAGACTGACCGTCCAGAAATTTCAATGCATCTTTGCCGTCAACTCCCACCAGGACATTATAGCCCTCATTTTCAAGAGTAAAACTGACCACTTCTCTTATACTTTCGGAATCGTCAACAATTAAAATTGTTTTTCCCATAATTTGCCTTTATTGATTTATTTAATTGACTATTATACTTGTTAATCCAGAACGATCCACCAGTTTTTTCAAATCGTTGCTCAGGTCCAAACTAATATTAACATCCTTTCCCCCCGCTTTAATAGTTTTCTTAATGGAATATAAAAGCTGGAGAAAAGTCAAATCAATATTTTCGACTGAATGTACTTTTACTTCCACATCCTGATTGCCTTCCAGCATAGATACGATTTTATTTCTGGCATCGGCAACGCTTGAAATCGTCAAATCCCCTTCCAGCGATACAACAGAAACCGGTTTGTTTTTCCTGGAAGTTGACTTAAGCTTTATTGACACTTCTTTCATGACCATTTTTTTATAAATACGAAATTTATACCCTCAAAGTTAGAAACCTAAGTGAGTTTTAATCAACAGAGAAATTTAAAAAAATTCAACTTCACCTTCATTAGTTTCATGGACCTCATTATTAACCACTAAAGTATCCCTAATCTCAGTTTTTTTATTGATATTTTCAGTAACCACCTGATGAACAATGTGCTCACTATTCATCGTATATCTTTCCGTCAAATATTTCAGATCTTCAGATTGTTCATTGACTTTGATATCATTTTCCATAAACAATTGTTTGACCTCAGTAAGTTTCTTAATGATATCTTCTGCAACTACCTTAAATAATTTATAATATTTAACCTGTTCGATAGAGTACTTGATTTCCTGAGTCATATTTTTACTCAACAGATTATTCTCTTCGATCATTTTATCTATTTGCAGGACATTAATTTTTAAGGCAGAGATGTGACTACACAACTGCTTATTAGTCAGCGTCAATTGATTCTCAAATTCCTGATAATCCTTAAATTCTCCTTTAAAGACAGGAAAGACTTCTTTTTGAATTTTCCTGAATTTCCTGATTATTGCCAAAAAATCCTCTTTAGCAATGATATAATCACTTCTAAGATTGAAAAAATGTTCGAAATTTTTAAAAGCTTTTCCCCCGGCAGAGTTTTCAAAAAGGCTGACCAAATCGTTGGCCTGAGTTTCAATAACTTCCAATTGGGGAGTATTGCTCAAAACCTGATTAAGGCAGTCGACCAGCTCAGCTACTTTGTTGCCGAATTCCAAGGATAAATTTTTCATCCCTTGGAAAGAAATCGTATTCCTTTCCAAGGCATTAACACTGTTCAATAAACTTTTCCTTTCGGAGGATAAAGATTGGGATGAAAGTTTATGACATAACTGGTCGAGATAAATCATATTTTCGCTTACATCTACAAACTTTTTGTTAATAATAGAAATGGCTTTCTGATATTCCTTGTTTGCAAAAACAAGCTGGGCAGCCTGCAAGCCGGAGACCTCGCTGATTTGTGAAAAGAATTCCAGCAGGTCAGTTTCTGAACAGGATGAGGCGTTAGCGGAAAGATACAAGTTCAATTTACCCATCAATTCCTTATGTGCAAAATCTATATGATCAATTTTTTGCTTGATGATATCCTGATACTGCAACTGGGTAATAATACTGTCAATACTTTCGGATTCGTCGACAGAAATTGCATTGACCTGTGGCACTAAAAGTTTTGTTTCTTCCTTTTTCTCAATAAATGAAGAACGGCATTCGATTATTTTATTTAGGGAAACATCAAAAAAAGCCATAATTTTTTCTTCCTGTTCCTTAATGGTTAACATTTCCCTGTTTATGGTTTCGCGCAGGGAGAGGATGGATTCATTGAACAACAGGCAAGCTTCTTTCTGTTTCCTGATTTCAGCAATAAAGTCATTTATTTTTTTCTTTTGGATCTCATCCCCAACAACTTCCGGATTTTTTAAATCTTTACTAGCCAGCAGCAAATCAAAACTCAGAAGATCCTGTACCATGTTGTTAATAGGAATGCTTAAAAGGTTAATTGCCTTTAAAATATTTTCAAGAGAATCATTAAGGATATCCGCCTTGTTTTCAAAAAAATCGGCAAGTCCATTTACTTGTTCCTGTATTAATGTTAATTCTGAAACATGATTAACATTTTCATTGCGTTCAAGAAAAATATTGGTAATTTTTTCAGAATTCTTGGAAAGAGCTTTCGAGAGTTTATAGTATTTCCTGAAACTCAGGTCCAGATTTTTAAAATCTTCGGAAGAACACTGATAAAGAGAGAGAATCTGTTTGTCAATATCCGAAAAAAAATGGATGATCTTATTAATGATGTCCCAACCAAGGTCACAACCCGTATTTTCTTTGTTCAGTTCCGAATTTTCCATTATATACAAATTATTCTGGCAGCTTAATATTCAACAATGGTCTATTATTCAATTATAGACTTTTTATTTAAAATAGCATCCACTTTCTCTACAAATTGCTGAATATCAATAGGTTTTTGAACAAAGTCAATAGCTCCCATAGCAAGAGTCTTTTTAACATTTGCCATATCATTCAATGCTGAGACAACAATAACAGGGATTTCTTTTAAATGGTTATTCCTTTTTACTTCTTTTAAAAAATCAAATCCACTAACTTTTGGCATAAGTAAATCAAGCAATATCAAATCAACCTTGTTTTTTTTCAAGATCTGGAAAGCTTCAAGTGCACTCATGGCGCTATAAATCTCATACCCCTGCTCACTTAATATAGCCTCCAATAAAACAACATTGGTTGTAGAGTCATCTACGACTAATATCCTGGTTTTTCCCATGTCCTTTATAAAACTTTATAAACTACATCTACCTCAGATGTTTTAAATCTGATGAATTTAATTATTTTTGTAACCAATGATTCCTTTCTACGAATAACATGAATCATAGTTCTATTTTTGTTCAATCTATTTTTTATTGTTGGACAACAAAAAGATAATTTTTCATAACTTTATTATCATTTAGGTAACGTCAATTACAGTTTCAAATGAACAAATTTTTTGAAGAAAATACAAATGAAATTGATACTATCACCATACCTTTTCAGGAGGTTTTAAGTAAAGAGCAGAAAGAATTACTACTAAATTATAGCAATGTTGTTTCATATAAAGAAAAAGATATCATTTTTAAACAAAACACCAGGACCTCCCATATTATGTTTGTGAAGTCGGGTATGGTCAAAATATTTAAAGAAAGCAAGAACGATAAAATAATTTTATTTAATTTAGCTTCAGAAGGAGATTACATAGGGATTATGTCTGTCTTTGGAAACGATTTGTTTCAATATTCGGCATCAGCTTTAACAAATTCCAAAATTTCATATATAGACATCAATGCCTTTAAATCGGTTTTGGATGGAAACGGGAAATTTGCATCGATGTTTATCCAATGGATTAGTAAAGAAGGCTTGTATATATTGGACAGATTGATGAGCCAGACATACAAACAGTTACCCGGAAGAATAGCAGATGTTCTTTTATATTTTTCAGAAAAAATTTACCAAAGCCCGGTTTTTACCTTGCCGCTTACAAGAAGGGAATTAGCTGAATTGGCCGGGACAACCAAAGAAAGTTTTATCCGTACCCTTACCGAATTTAAGAATGACAAAATCATTGAGCTGAAGGGTTCTGAGGTAGAAATTAAAAGTATGAAAATCATTAAAACCCTAAGCAGATTGGGCTAAAAGAGAATCCTTATACAAACCGGAAATGACAAAGTGGAAAATCTTAATAGTAGATGATATTTATACTAACAGATTCTTGATCAAGGAGCTGCTTAAACCTTTAGGCTGTCAATATTGGGAAGCAGAAAACGGGAAGGAAGCATTAAAGTTACTGGAGACTGAGGAAGTGGACATGGTTTTCATGGATTTGGAAATGCCGGTCATGAATGGTTTTGAAACCACCCGTTGCATAAAAGAGAAATTTCCTTACGCCCAAAAAAAATTACCTGTTATAGCCATCACCGCATTTGACCCTGCTATTTTTACAGAGGAGTTAAAAAATACAGGATTTGACGACATAATCACCAAACCCTATTCATCAGACAAATTAAAATCGGTAGTTGAGTTCTTTTGTCACGAATAAACTCTAAAGAATATGAACGAATCTACATTTTTTAACGGAGATTTTTTCATCTACGCCGTTTTGCCTGCCCTGATATTTCTTGCCAGAATTTGTGATGTCACCTTAGACACCCTTAGAATAATTTTTGTATCCAAGGGCAAAAAGCATCTGGCTCCTTTGTTAGGCTTTTTCGAAATTCTTATATGGCTTTTAGCCATCACCAAAATCATGCAGAATCTTGATAATATTATATGTTATATTGCTTATGCTGCAGGTTTTGCAACCGGAAATTATGTCGGACTAATAGTCGAAGAGAAACTTGCCATGGGAATAATGATTATCCGGATTATTACACCCGATAATGTTGATACACTGATGAAAACGCTTAATGAACATGGTTTTGGGAGCACGGTTATAGAGGCCAAAGGAAGCATGGAAAAGGTACACCTTATTTATTCCATTGTTCAAAGAAATGATTTACAATCTGCCCTAAAAATCATTGAAAGATTTAATCCCAAAACCTTTTATGCCGTGGAAGATGTAAAATTCGTCAATCGGGGAATTTTTCCATTGAAAAAAAATTATTCTACTTCATTTTTATCACACCTTAAACAAATGGGGGAAAACTGAAATAAATTTGTCGGAAATGATGCATGTAAATATATACGTATACGGAAATGTTCAGGGGGTTGGCTTCAGGCATTCGGCCTGCAATACAGCCAGATACTTAGGAATAAAGGGATTCGTGCGGAACTGTGTCAATGGTTCGGTTTACATCGAAGCAGAAGGCGAAAATCAGGCATTAAGCCAGTTTATTCAATGGTGCAAAAAAGGATCCACCTTCTCCGAAGTCGAAAATGTAGAAGTTGAAGGAGGAGAAATGAAAAATTATTCCTCCTTTAATGCCCGCCTATAATTTCCATCATGAAATCAGAATAGGCAAAATCACTACCGTTACCCCTTTTTTGTACAACCTTTTTTGAATAGTAAAAATAGTATGGTTGTGCAAAAGCCTGGAAAGATGAAAAGTTTCTGAAAACACCAGTTGTCCGCCAAAAAAAGTAGGTTTAGGAATTACGCGCAATAATTTTGGCAACATTCTCTCAACCTCAAAAACCGGATCCGTACCGATAGTCCATAAACTTTTTGCATAATAACCCAGAGAATTGGCAATTCTGGTATATTTTTTACCATCTTCAATGACTCCAGCCTTGAAAATTTCCATTTCCTGCGAGCCTTTGAAATTGCGGGCATTGATGATACCCACTCTGATAAAAACAAAGTTTTTATAAATTCCTTTAAACGACTCAATGATTTCGAGCAAAGTATGCAAACCTGTACCCCCAAAGCCGCTAACCATGATGATAGCAGTATTGGCTTCGGGATCGAACTCCACAGGTTTAACTTCCTGAATTTTGCCTTCCCCTTTGAGGCGACTTATGGATTCTTCCAAATGGGCATAAGCGTTTAACCGCAGCTTCTGCAACCTAAGGGTTACCCTGTAATAATGTTTCCGGATCTGAAAAGCCATCATCACAGCCAGTCCAGTAATCAACAAAGTAATCCATCCACCTTCCCTGAATTTCACTACAACTACTGATATCAGAATAAAGGAAGTCAGTACCAATCCGATTCCGTTTATGGAAAGTTTCTTAAACCAGCCCGGAGTGGCATCACGTTTTATCCACCAATGCCTGACCATTCCAAGTTGAGAAAGGGAAAAAGTAATGAACACATTAATACTATACAATACAATCAATATAGAAACAGCTCCTCGAGTAAAGACCATCAGCAATATGGCGCCCAGTCCCATTAAAACCACCCCGTTCTGGGTGACCAGCCTGTCGCTTAAAGCAGCAAAACGTTTAGGAAACCATAAATCTATAGCCATATTGGCCATAATTCTGGGGCCATCCAAAAAGCCAGTCTGGGCAGCCACAAATAAAAGAGCTGCTTCAGAAACCAGGGTAATCAAAATGTACAAGTAACTTAATCCGTGATGCCATCCTGCAGTTGATTCTTCAAGCAAAATAGCATTCATCGTTTTATGGGGATTGATTTGTACATTATATAAAGCATAACTGATCAACAAGCCAAAAACCATAAATGACAATGAAAGTGCCATCAAATTCATGGTCTTGTGGGCAGTTTTTACTCTGGGCTCCCTTAGAATAGGCATACCATTACTCACAGCCTCAATTCCGGTATAAGTTCCGGCGCCCATACTGTATGCTTTTAGAATGATAAACAAGGTTCCCAGGAAACCGAATTGTGTCAGGCAATTGTTGACATCTGTCACTGTTGCATGAGCAGACACAGGCAATTCGGGTGCCTTAGATATAAAAACATAAAGAATAAGAAAAACATGGGTGAGCAGAAAAATTATAAATATGGGAGTAAGTGAAAGCACGGATTCTTTTGCCCCTCTTAAATTTAATAAAATAAGGAGGATTAAGGCAATTATTGCAACCGTAATTTTATATTGATGCCAGGAAACAGGGAGAAAACTAAAAATCGCATCAGCTCCACTGGAAATAGACAGGGTAATGGTTAATAAATAATCAATCAGAAGAGAGCAACCCGATATCATCCCCACCCGGGAAGAAATCAACTTACTGGCAACCAGGTAGCCGCCACCACCGTTTGGAAAAAGCTTAATAATCTGGGAATAACTTGAGCTGATGATAAAAATGGTAAAAACTGTACCCAGGGCAACAAAAATAGCCAAACCGGGATGGCCTAACAAAAAGTGGAAAGCTTCTTCAGGCCCGTAACAGGAAGAAGATATTCCATCTGCCCCCAAACCAATCCAGGCAAAGAAGGCAACCAGTGAAATTTTATGAAAAGTAGATTTGTCGCCAATATTTCTGGCCCGTCCAATGAAAATATTTTTAAGCTTACTGAAGAAAAACAACATTTTTGACAAGCCACTCCCCGATTTTGAGTCCATATTGAAATATTTTATATTTTTTAATCAAAACACCCCGTAAAAATAGTATTAATTTTTAATTTTTTATCATTTTACACACATTTAATTAAAAAAACAAATTATAATCTCAAATTCATTTTCAAATTGTGTGTCACTTTGAATAAATATTTTAATTAAAAAATTCTAATTTGGGGATTTTCAAGTAATTTTATAGGCTTTACAGAAAATATAAAGAGCGCATTCTATCCATTAATTACTATTGAAATTGAGAAAAAATGAAAATACCTGTAGAAAGAAAAGATATAAAGTTTTATCCAGACTGCAAAAGAGTAATAGCCCGTTTCCTAAACTATGGTGACACACGAACAAAAACATTAATAAAAAGAGTCTATGCTTTATCTGAGAAAGACGCAAAAGCAACTTTATCACAAACTTTACGTGAATTTACAAAAAGACATCGAAACATCACCCGCATTTTTGAGAATCATTATGAAAAAATCAAATATTTAATGGAGGAGCTTTCCATTGATGATGCTACCTTATCTATGCACAAAAAACTGCTGATTGGTGCATATTGCACCATGGAATATTCTGTTGAGTCGGCTGCACTATTCAATCCGTCCATTATTGAAGATCCAGACCAATCAGATTTGGAAGAAGGGCAGAAAAGGGTGATTCTAAGTTTCAGGGCAGTTGGCGAAGGTCATATCTCTTCATTGGTGTTTAGAAGTGGAATTATTGATAAGTACAATAACCTCAGTTTCCTGGAAAGTGGAACAATGGTTGAAGAAGCCGTAATGATCAAACAGCACCAATATAATAAAGAATTATTTGAGAAAAAACTCAATAAAATTCAGCACATTGAAGAAATTGGAAATCGGGTAAGCGAATTGTTAAAGGAGGATTTCACCTATCTTGACTTGAAAAATGCCATGCGCGAAATCCTTTTTACCACGAATTTGGATCCTCAACAAAAGGATACATTGCGTAAGATAGTTTGGCTTGCAGACTTGCATTACAATGTACAATTTTCATTAGATACAGATTTATCAGAACGAGTGATATATCCGGTAGCCGAATCTGAAAATAAAGGAATTGAAGATGCGCGGTTTGTTCTCTTTCAGGATGAGGAAGGGCACAATTCCTATTATGCCACCTATACGGCATTCGACGGGTACAAAATCGGGCCCAAACTGCTTCATACGCACGATTTTTACACCTTCGAAAGTATGCCTCTTCATGGGGATGGCGCACAAAATAAAGATCTGGCTCTTTTCCCACGGAAAATCAACGGGAAATATGCGATGGTTGCCCGCGTTGATGGAATCAATACGTATATAATGTATTCGGATACCATTACCATATGGGAAAATCCAATAAAAATTCAAGAACCAAGATATCCCTGGGAATATGTACAGGTAGGGAATTGCGGCTCACCCATGGAAACAGAAAAAGGATGGCTGATAATTACCCATGGAGTAGGTCCAATGCGGCGCTATTGTCTGGGAGCAAGTTTATTCGATTTAATCGATCCGACCAAGGAAATCGGAAGGCTAAAAGAACCACTTCTAGCCGCCAACATTGCAGAGAGAGAAGGTTATGTCCCCAATGTGGTTTATTCCTGTGGTTCCATGATACACAACAATCAGGTTATTATTCCCTATGCCATGTCCGATTTTGCTTCAAGCTTCATCACGGTTCCCCTGGACAAGCTTTTAAAAAAATTGATCAATGGAGATTAACCACTTGTTCACTTTTGAATTGTTTAGTCATTTCAAATTCTGATTCAAGGGCATCCAAAACCGTGAGATGAGAAATAAAATAAGCCAGTGTGCTTTCCGCACCCTGGTTGCGGTTTACGCCAAAAGACTCCAAGCCATCGCAACAACCTTTTGTTTCGTAATCATACAAAGGGATACGTAATTCATTCTCTCCAAGGAACCACATGTAGGATTTGAACATTTTATCTCTATATTCTTTGTTATTTGTACATTGGTATGCTTTATAATTCAACAAAACCATGGCCATGGCATCAACCGACTGCTGGGCAAAAACAGCCCTTGTACCCCCTTGGATATACCAGCCATTACTTCCTACTAATGAAAGATAATCGTCTTTAAAACTAATTTTTTCTAAAAAAGAAGTACTTTCCAAGGCGATGTTTTTTATTTCGGGATTATTAATAATTTCCGAAGCATAAAACAAGGCAAGAGGCAATATCCCATTATCATAGGTCAATGAGTTTTCAAACCAATGCCATCCATCAACATTTGAAAGTTTATATTGAAGCATAAGCTTTTTAGTAAGAAGCATTAAAGTCTGCAACATGCTTTCGTTATCAGGGAAATGCCCCAAATAATAACAAATGCCAATGATGGTATCCGCAATTCCTCTAATGGAAACCAGGGAATCAAAATGGCTACTGGCTTTTGAGAAAATATCCCGGGCAAATTGAGAATAAGAATCACTTGGAGCATAACGAATTGTATAGCCTAAAGCCCAGATTGTACGGCCGAAAGAATCTTCAGATCCTTCATTGTCGGAATAATTTTTATCAAAACTTAAAAAATTATGAAAAGCTCCATTATCCAACTGCATGTAATTTATAAAACTCAAATACACGATAAGCAAATCAAGAGCTTCTTTGTCTTTGTATTGTCGATATGCCATCAAAGCCATAAGTAAGGCTCGGGAATTATCATCAAGACAATATCCTTCCTTGAAGTTAGGGATACCATATTTGGCATGTTGAATAATGCCGGTGTTGTCAGTAAGCCTGGAAATATGCTCGAAAGTAAATTCAGTTAGAATGGACAAATCGATATTATTTTCCAATTTATTAATAGGGATAACAGGAACTGTACTTACCTGCCGAGCCAGCTCAAGGTAGCGGGATCCGGTGATTTTCCACTTGAGATGCTTACCATACTCATAAGCATTATCCCCTAATTTTTTCAGTTCTTGGGGATGGCCGAATAAATGGTTCAATAAATCGGACAGCTTAGCTGAATCCTTAAAAGGGAAAAACACCCCTCTTTCTTCAGCAAGTAATTCCTGTGCATGCCAGTAAGGAGTGGAAACAACGGGAATGCCCGCCCCTACAGCATAGGCCAGGGTTCCACTAGTAATCTGCTTCTCATTAATATAAGGAGTTATGTAAATATCTGTAGCCGAAAGATATTCAAATAGGGTTTGCTCATCTACAAAAGCCTTATTAAAATAAACATGATTTTCCAGTTTTAGTTTTTTAACAAGCAAGTTGAGGTAGTTCCTGTATTCTTCGCCAGAAGTACGTAAAATATTAGGATGGGTATGTCCTAAAACCATGTACAACACATCAGGATGCTCTGCAACCACCTTAGGTAAAGCCTGGATAACCGTTTCAATACCTTTATTCCTGCTTAATAATCCAAATGTTAGAATTATTTTACGACCTTCCAGATTAAATTTCTTCTTCATCTTAACTTTAGAAGAGATTTCAAAGTCGGGTACTCCATGTTCAATTACCACTAATTTTTCCTGGGGAATATGATAAATATCAGTCAGAAAGTCCTTTGCCAGATTGCTCATAATAACAATTTTCTGAGCCATAGTACCAATACTCTGGAAAATTGATCGTTGGGTAAAATCAGGTTCTTTGAGTACAGTATGAAAAATAGCGATTAACGGAACCTTAAGCCTATGCAAAAGAGGAAGAATATAAATTCCACTCTCCCCACCAAAAATACCAAATTCATGCTCGAGGATACAGACTTCTGAGTTGCTAAAATTTATATTATTCGCAGCATCAATATAATCAACCTGCCTATCCTGTTGAATAACAAATTTCACCTCTGGAGGGAAAACGTAACCTTCAGCTCTATCACTGACAGCAACTACATTGGCGTTAGTTTCTATATCATGGTTATCTGAATTTGAGATAATAGACCTTATTAAATTGCTGTTGAAAATTGCAATTCCACATTCGCGCGGGGGGTAAGTACTAATATAAGCTATTTTCATATATTACTTTAAGTTTTAAAATGAATCAAAGAACCTAACTTTTGATCTTCTACGATAAAAATCTTACAATAGCTATTTTATAGTAATTGCGATTTTATTCCCAAAACAAAAGGGCTATAAACTTAATTCAGGATATTTAATTAAAAGGGAGATTGGTATTTCAAATATCTTTTGACTTTCTTCAAAGATACAAAAAAATATGAGAATGTACCAGGGGAACATTTCTATATGTGGTAAAAAAAGAGAGAGCAACCCTTTCCGGACTGCTCTCCCCAAAACCTAACTAACTAAAACCTATGAAAAACCTATTATTAACCTAAAAACTACTTTGCAAAGATAAGTGAAAAATCAATATTCAATATTAAATTAACGTTAAATTTTCATTAAATCCTTTAAATTTTTGTATTTAATTTTTTTCACCCCTAATTTTTCAGAACTTATATCTATTGAAACGTATATTTCCATTCATTTGTTTCATTATTTATAAATATTTTATTAATTTTTTTAGGAATATATTCCCGGGATTAAAAATATTCACAGGTTTTATTTATTTTTGATTCATTTTTGACACTATAAATTTTGAATTATATAAAAAGCCTGAAAATGAGAGGGAAAATATTTTTTACAGCTCTGTTAGCTGGAACTTTATGGCTATATCCGGGGCAAAAAAGTGATGCCTGTACCAATTTCATCATTACCAAGGGGGCATCAGCAGATGGATCGGTCATGATAAGTTACAATGCTGATTCGCACGTTCTATATGGAACATTATATTATCACCCGGCTGCCGATTATCCGGCCGGGGCAATGATGGATATCTATGAATGGGATACGGGGAAATACCTGGGTAAAATTCCCCAGGCCAGGCATACCTATTCGGTTATAGGAAACGTAAACGAATATCAGGTATCCATTGGTGAAACGACCTTTGGAGGAAGGCCCGAAACAATTGACACCACTGCTACGGTTGATTATGGTTCGTTGATATATATTGCCCTTCAAAGGTCCAAGACTGCCCGCGAGGCAATTAAAGTAATTACCGACCTGACAGACAAATATGGCTATGCCAGTGAAGGGGAATCCTTTTCCATTGCCGATAAAAACGAAGCCTGGATTTTTGAAATCGTTGGCAAAGGTGCAGGAAATAAAGGTGCCGTTTGGGTGGCCCGCCGTATTCCCGACGGATATGTTTGTGGCCATGCAAATCAATCCAGGATTACCACTTTCCCCTTAAATGACCCAGAAAATTGCCTGTATGCCAAGGACGTTATTTCATTTGCCAGGGAAAAGGGTTTTTTTAAAGGCAAAGACAAAGATTTCAGCTTTGCAGACGCTTATAATCCCCTCACATTCGACGGAGTGCGTTTCTGTGAGATCAGGGTATGGTCCATGTTCAAAGATGTAAACAAATCGATGTACAAATACTTAGATTATGTAAAAGGCAGCAACATGAAGCACAGGCTGCCCTTATGGATTAAACCCGATCATAAAGTGTCCTTACACGATATGATGATGTTTATGCGCGACCATCTGGAAGGCACTGAATTGGATATGAGCAAAGACCTTGGTGCAGGGCCTTACGGATTGCCATACCGCTGGCGTCCCTTGGAATGGAAAGTTGATTCAGTTTCTTATTGTAACGAAAGGACTACAGCCACGCAACAGACCGGCTTCACCTTCATCGCTCAATTGCGTTCATGGCTGCCCGATCCGGTAGGAGGAATCAACTGGTTTGGCGTTGACGACGCAGCATCTACCGTTTATACACCCATGTATTGCTGCATGACAAAAGTTCCTGAAACTTATGCAACCGGAAATGGCGACATGTTGAATTACTCGGAAACATCAGCCTTCTGGACCTTTAATACAGTGGCAAATTTCTGCTACCTGCGTTACAACATCATGATCAAAGATCTGCAAAAAGTTCAAAGCGAACTAGAGAACAAGTACATCACTTATACTCCGGCTATTGACCTGGCTGCCATGGAGCTGATGAAAAAAGACACCGCACTGGCTGTTCAATTTTTAACAGATTACTCCGTCAACCAGGGGAATTATACCGTTCAGCGCTGGAAAGAACTGGAACATTACCTGTTGGTAAAATATATAGACGGCAACATCAAAAAAGAAAAAGACGGACATTTCCTGCGTAATGGATATACAGAATCTGCCGCTCCCGACCAGCCAGGTTATCCTGAATGGTATTTGCGCAAAATTGTAGAACAAACAGGAGATAAATTAAAGGTGATTAAAGCACCTGTTCAATAAAAAATAAAAAAGTTTCAACATATTACGACAAATTAAAAAATTTGTCGTAATATTGCAACCTGTTAATTAGAGGTTAAATATTCAAACTATATCAGAATGGACTTAATGAAAGTTGTAGATCAGGAATCTGCTCCAAAGTACGAAATGCCTGAATTTAAAAGCGGAGATACGGTTACTGTCAGTTACAAAATTATAGAAGGAAACAAAGAACGTATTCAGCTATTTAAAGGTGTTGTAATTCAAAGAAGCGGTAGAGGTAATACAGCCACTTTTACTGTTCGTAAAATTTCGAGCAACAACATCGGTGTTGAAAGGATTTTCCCTATTGCTTCTCCTTTTATTGAAAAAATTGAAGTAAGTAAACATGGTCATGTCCGCAGAGCCCGTATCTTTTATTTACGTGCTTTACAAGGCAAAAAGGCCAGAATCGTTGAGAAGAAATTCTAATAACTTATACACCATTATAAAAAA
>JAUZOH010000007.1 GCA_030706565.1 Bacteroidota bacterium
TTCCAACAAAATTGTATCTCTGGTAGATAGAGAAATTGTATAGGATGGGAAAAGTGGATTTTCAATATTGTAGGCCATCTGTAAAGTAATAACGCCCCCGATAAATACAGAAATAATCAAGACAATACTGATGGAATTCAAGCCTATTTTTTCAATTTCCTTAATTGTCTGCTTAAAAAATAGCATTTTTTTCTCAGGCTTAGAGAATACTTTGGCCATGAGAAGATAATATTGACCCAGTTTAAAGAATAGCCCCATATCAGTTAATTTTTAGGATAAAATTACAAATATTTACACGATTATTCATTTTTTAGTCCCGTTTAGCAATCAAGAAATTAATGATTAATCGAATATTTATTGTTAATTTGCAAAGAACAGAAACATTTTTCAATTATTTATTTACCGTCATTAAAAAATCTCTATTTTGAATCATCATGGATAAAAATATTTTTTGTGTAATAATGGCCGGGGGAGTTGGCAGCCGCTTCTGGCCATTGAGCAAAACCTCTAAACCCAAACAATTTCTGGATATTCTTGGAACAGGAAAAACCTTACTTCAACAAACTTTTGACAGGTTCAAATCCCTGTTACCTGTCGAAAATATTTTTATTGTTTCAAACCGGGATTACAAAGAACTTATTTTAGAACAACTTCCGGAAATCAATGCTGAACAGGTTTTGCTCGAGCCCATGCGGAAAAATACAGCTCCCTGCATAGAATATGCCAATTTTAAAATATTAAAAATCAATCCACAGGCAAAAATCATTGTTACTCCTTCCGATCACCTTATCTTAAAAGAAAATATTTTCCTGGACGTGGTAAAGAAAGGATTGACTTTTGTCGAAAGTCAGGATGCTTTACTTACCCTGGGTATAACTCCTAACCGGCCGGAAACAGGATATGGTTACATACAGGTAAACGGAAATAAAAACGTTTCTGGTATAAAAAACCTGCACAGAGTAAAAACTTTTACAGAAAAACCAGATCTTTCAATGGCAAAAGTTTTTCTTGAAAGTGGTGATTTTTATTGGAATGCCGGCATTTTTATCTGGTCTCTTGCCTCAATTTTAAAAGCGTTTGAAATTTATTTACCCGACATTCATGCTCTCTTTACCGAAGGGGTTGATCTGTTCAACACCCCTAAAGAAGAAGAATTTATTTACAAAATTTACAGTGAATGTAAAAATATATCCGTTGACTATGGAATTATGGAAAAAGCATCCAATGTTTTTGTGCTTTGTTCCGATTTCGGATGGTCGGATTTGGGAACCTGGGGCTCCCTTTACAACTACCTGCCTAAAGATCCAAAAGGGAATTCCCTCTCCGGAGACAATGTATTTGCTTATGACCTGAAAAAATGTATCGTCAACATCACAAGCAATAAATTAGCTGTACTACAAGGTTTGGAGGATTTTATAATTGTGGAAACTGAAGATACTTTACTTGTCTGTAAAAAACAGGACGAACAGAAAATCAAGCAGTTTGTCACGGAAGTGAAATTGAAAAAAGGCGATCAATATATTTAAATCATTAATGATCTCAAAAAGGCTGTCCAAAAGGAAAGGACAGCCTTTTTATTTATCTTATAAGGACAAAAAAGGGATATCTTTTTGAGATACCCCTTTTCTTTAAACTTTAATATTTTCCCCGGAAAACCAACAGGAATTAATATTCCCACAAATCCTGTTCAGTATTAAAAATCCAGTTTTTAATTCTTTCGGCTTCCTGTAATGCTTCAGCAGGTGCATAATCATTAATTGTCCTGTTGTTGTAAACATTAGATTCTGCAAATATGTAACTATCAAACCTTCTTTGCATGAACAAATCATCAAAGGAAATTCTCTGAGCATCATTAAAAGGATTGAAAACATCATGTGAACATAAAAGATTACGTGCATCAGGATAATATACCCAGAACAATTTTTTCATGATCGGAGTATTGGTTGAATCGCCAGGACGGGAATAAACCCTGATTGGGCAAAGTCCAATGATTCGTACCTGCATGGTGGAATATTGTTTATCAAAAAACCATTTTTCCTTGACCAGTACTTTTTTTACCTGATCGTTACGAATTTCACCAGGAATGATAGTATCAGCCATTCCCGAACGTTTAATGGTATCGGGCAAACCACCTAAGGCCTGAGATACCTGATCATAAGTCATTTCTTTGGCAAATTCATTTAACTCATCATCAGTGGCATAAACCTTTAAACCTTCATTCTTCATGCCCCACAACAGAATATCAATCAGGCTCATTCTGGAGCCAATAGCTTTTGTAGGATAATATAAAGGTAAATTCATTTTTTGCCTCAGATCAATCATCCGCCAAACAGTTTTTTCCCACATTACATCTGCTTCTCTTGTAGTAACATAAGGGACAGGCTTTTTATTGGGGATATGAATTTTCTCATATACTTCTGTCTTAAGATCCTGTGCTTTAGCAACATTTGAAAAAGCAGAAAAAAATGCTAAACCAATCATCAAGAATAAGAATCTGTGCTTCATTTATGTGAATATTAAAGGTTAATCTAACTAATCAATTTTAAAAGAAATAGAACCCAACTTTCTAGTACTACCATCAGGCCCAACAGCCCGGATATCTTCAAAATATACTTTCTGTCCCCGGCTTAATCCATGTATTATAGAACGTTGCTGTTCGGTAAATCTGAATCCATGAGCAGTAGCATCACTAACAAATCCACCCTTGGTAGTAGAAACCGTAAACTGGGTAACGGTAAAATTCAGATCGAAATCAAAATTTTCCATTTCTGCCTCTACGCCTGCCTGGGCAATAAGCATGTTTTTACTGATGTTCCCGCCCCGGGAACCAGCAATTTTTGCCACAGGATCCGGAACAGTTTTCACTCTAAATAACATGGACCCCATAGGCCTTTTCTTGCCATCAACTTCTGCCTGTACGGAAACAACCGCAGTTCCAGGCTTGAATACATTTACAATATAACTGTTACCCCGTTTTTTAATCACTCCATTAGATACACTTGGATATACCTTTTCGGCAGGTACACCGGGAACGGAAATAGAAACAGGATTATCTACAGCCACATAAAAAACATTCATTTTAGTAGGTGAAACGGTTAAACCTGCCTCACCAATCTGATAGGATTGTTTAAATGGTTTGGAAGTATAAGTGCCATCCGGATTTTTTATACGGACAATACCTCCCCAATGTTGCATTCCAACAGCAGTAGCGGGGCGCTGGTAAATTCCCTTTCCATTTTTTATAGGCAAAGAAGTATAGCTTCCCCTCATTCTATAATCCCAGGTCCCATCCGGCAAACGAATAGAATCATAAGCACCCACAAACACTTCTGGTTTTTGAGAAGTATCCTGGGCAGCGATAAATACCTGAGCCGAATATTGATTCCCCTTCAGAATAAAATTAGAATTTGCAATAACTGTAGCATCCAATTTATTGAAAGTAAATGCTCCTGCATCAATTTGCCCAAGTAAATATTTTATAGCAGTCGACTCCGCATTACGCACATCAATCTGCATCCGTGAAAGAATAGTCATCACCGCCACCAAAGGCAGATGTTCGAAATTTTCAGTCTGCCAGGTTTTTATGGTCCCTTCCTTTGTCACCGGAGGATCAGAGGTATTAAGGCTCTTTTTTATTGTCTTAATCACTTCCACATCCTTTTTATCAATAAAAGAAATCAAAAAATCCCGATACTTATTTATATCTGCTTTTAGATTATTCGCTTTCCCCTGATTGTGATCACCGACCATGATTTGTGAAGGTGCATCCGTATCATCCTTTCGGTTTATCAGGTTTAAATCAATTTTCTTACCACTAATAGCAGGAGACTTTTTATCAGAAGTTTTAATAATTTCAACCTTCAGACTCTGCATATAATCACAGATTTCATTGGATTTCTTATATACCTGATCAGCCTTCATCTTCCATGGACCGACTTTAGAAGGACGGGCAGCATAAGCCTTATTAAACTCCTGATATATCATATTGTTTTCATCAACGAAATTTTCAGTAGTTTGCGATAATCCTTGATCAACAAGAACAAAAGCATCGAGTACATCTTTAGAGACATTTAAAGCCAATAATGCGGTATAAAAAAGGTACATCATACCGATCATCTTTTGTCTTGGCGTTTCTTTTAGAGCCATAATCTAATATATCTTACTTTGACCTCTTACTTTTCTTTTCCAAACAAAAAGAAGATTAACGATTCATAACATTTATTGCTGAAAGCATATTCCCATAGATAGAATTTAAAGCAGAAATATTTTGGCTCAGCTTAGTTACTTCATTTTTATATTTTTGTGTTTCTTCTATGGAATCTTTTAGATTTTGAACCATGGAATCCATTTTGCCATATACCTCTTTGGTCCCTTTTAAATGCTCTTTATTATCAGAAAGTTGAAGTTCATATACAGCATTAAGGGCCGAAAGATTTTTATTAATATTTTGCAACTGCTCCTTATAGGATTGACTTCCTTTTGATATGCCGTCAATTTCGACATTCATTGATTCAGAGAGTTTAGTATAAGATTGCTCAATAATTTCAGATGACTTGTTAACCTTTTGAGCCATATCATTGCCAGACTGAGATAATAAATTGGCTGTATTCTGGTATGAATCGGACAACTTAGTCATAGAATCATTTATTTGTACAGAATTCTGATTAAAGGACTGATTCATACTGCCAACGGATTCAGCTGCTAATTTAATATTCTGGGCATAATCTTTAGTGGCAGATGCAGCTTCGGTAATATCTACAAGGCCTGCAGATGTTTGTGAAAGTTTACCAATACTTTCATTCAATTTGGCTATTGTAGCTTCATCCAATCCGCCTATGCTAACTAAACCGGTTTCCAACTCAGCACTCTGCCTTTCATTACGGCCCCGGTCCCTATCCTTACCTTTTGCACTTTCCCTGTAGGTTTCAATTTCATCAGTATCAGTCATTCCAGCAAGTTCCGGATAAACCAAGGTCCAATCCAATTCTTCATGAAGAGGTTCAAAAGCAGAGAAAAAGAATATAATAGATTCAGTACACAAACCGACCATCAACATCACACTCGCTCCAGGATAATGTTGAATTTTAAACAATGCTCCAATCATCACTACAGAAGCACCCCATCCATATAATTTCGACATGAAATTTTTCCAGCCGGAGCTTTGAACTAACTCACTTAAATTCATAATGCGAAGTTTTTAAAGATTACCTATCTGTTCCCAAGCAAGCACGTACACACCTAAACCCAATATAGCATTTTGCAGAATCCTGATATTCATAAGATCTGGTACCACATTGCAAATAATACCCTATATCTTTCCAGGAACCACCTCTGACTACTTTTCTCTTTAATGTAGGAGGATCATCAGGTCTTGCATTATATTGATAATTCGGATTTAAATCGTGAGTATAAACATAAGAAGATTCATCATAAGCGTTAGCTGTCCATTCTGCAACATTACCAGCCATATCATACAAGCCATATTCATTAGGTTCATAAGATCCAACCCGAACAGTAGTCATACCCCCATCATCAGAATAATTACCTCTTAAAGGTTTGAAGTTAGCAAGGAAACAACCTTTATTATTACGGGTATAAGGACCACCCCAAGGGTACATAGATAATGACAACCCCCCTCTTGCAGCATATTCCCATTCTGATTCCAAAGGAAGTCTGTAATCATGAACCCAGGGTTCCCCCTCTTTTGCAAGGGCATGATTGAGATAATCCGTACGCCAGATACAAAAAGCGCTTGCCTGTTTCCAATTTACACCGACAACAGGATAATTATCATAAGAAGGATGCCAAAAATACATCTTAGTCATGGGTTCATTAAAAGAATACGTAAAATCGCTGATCCAACATAAAGTATCCGGATATACATTTACATTATCCCTGATAATGAAAGAGGAACGGTCTTTAATGTTTACTTTTTCGCCATCCTGATTGGTGACATAACCCTGATATTGTTGAGTCTTGAAATTATAACGATTAGCCTTAAGTGCAGCTTGTTGATAATCAATCCAATAATATTCATAATTTAGTTTTCTGGTATCAATTTCCTTACGTCCATAAAAACGTTCCTGATTATTGTAATACATATCTTTAAGCGCTTCATTAACCTGTTCGTCGCTAAAATCTATTTTAGCATCCCAGTTAATCATTGGAGGTTCAACAGCATTGCCATTTTCATCTTCGCTAATCACAAAATCGTCAATTTGTTCACCCAATTTTTTACGCATGATAGAATCACGTACCCAATAAACAAATTGTCTGTATTCGTTATTAGTGATTTCTGTTTCGTCCATCCAAAAGGCACTTACCGAAACTGTCTTAGACATACTATTCTGAGCCCAGGCTACGTCCTGATCGTTAGGTCCCATTGTAAAGCTTCCCTGAGGGATAAAAACCATTCCGAAAGGTTCTGACTCAGCATAACTTTTACGTCCCGGTACACCAACCAGTTCTCCATTATTATATTTCCCGCAACCGTCTAAGAATAATACGATCAGAAAGCTAAATACAATTAATTTTTTCATATATACAGATGTTTATGAATTGGAATCAGCAAAACTAATATTTCTAAATTAAAAAATTAAACTCTTCATCAAAATTACAAAAATCGAATGCTCTTGTATCTTTGAGGTATTTTTTCTTTGTTAATTTTAAAACAATAACTTACCATAAATTCATGCCCGCCGGAAGTTGTTTTTGAAATATCCGAAATTACAAAATCATAGGAATACCCCAATCTTATTCCATTAAGCAGTTCAAGGCCCACTATACCGACAACAGCATCACCTGGCCTGAAAGAGATACCTCCCCAAAAGCGTTTATTATACACCAAATTTGTATTTAAGGTTACCTGGGCAACCTTTGTATCCGTATGAACGCAAAATGAAGGAATAAGCTGCAAAGCAGGATTAGGAAGTTGAATAGTATATCCACTCATTAAATAAAAATGCCTGTTCACATAAGAAGGATTAACACTCGTGCCCTGATAAGTCAACTTTGGTTTATTCAAATGAGTACAGGATAATCCCAGGTATAAATCTTCAGTTTTATAAAACAAACCGGCACTCATATCCAAAGCATAAATATTTTCCTTATCGGGAATAGAAGGGTCATTTCCTTTACCGTTCAAAATGGAAGAGCCATCGCTACTGATAGTTCTCCACGTTGGATCAATTGCATTATTAATTACCCCTGCGTTAATACCAATTCCTAATTTCCCTGAACCTAAATCCATTCTGTAAGCATAAGAGATATTTGCGCTTTTATCATTATTGAATCCTATGCGGTCGTTGGCAACATTTATCCCTACCCCGCTGCTAATTCCAAAAGGTTTGACAGATGAACTAACCCCAAGTACAGTCACATTTTTTGCTCCAGGTACACCGACATAATCTTCCCTGTCCCATGCTGAAGCACAAATTCCATCTTCACTACCAGTATATCCCGGATTTACAGTCATCTGATTAAACATATACTGACTTATTTGAGGATCTTCCTGGGCAACAGCCAAAAAAACATTACAAATCTGTAACACGATGAAGAAAAACTTTTTCATACAAATTGGTATAATCCTCTTATGTAGTCAACCTGTTAATTAAAACAGTAAAATAAATAAAAATATTATTCCAACACAAGTTTTATTAACAATAATAAAATAATAAAACTACGCATAATTTTTACATTATACTTAAAAACCGGAAAAATAGTTGTCTTTTATTTATATAAATTTTTTACTCAGTTATAAAATAAATGAAACTCAGATATCTAAAATATTAAATTTTTCATTATTTTTTAAAATATTAGTTAAAAATGAAAAATGATACCACACATTTCACCCTTGGTTTTATAAAAATATAAAAAATTTGAAAATCTAACCAACTAAGTTAATTAATTTTCTGAAATGTCTTCCACCAACGGTCAGGAATTTCATGATTGCAAGCCTTCTGATAATCCAGATAGGAACATGAACGTAATATTTTTTGAGCAACTCCGTCTTTAAACATAGGGACTTCAATCCACCACCGGTCAGTCTGAATACTTTTATAAAAAATAACTTCATCATTTTTGGCAGTCAGGCTTACAATAAACTTTTTAAATTCTGAAGTCTGACCTGCAGGATCTTCCTTTCTCCGCAGAACAAAGCCACTAAGGAAATGCCAAATTATTTGAGCGGCCAGATTTACCGTTTGATTATTTATATCCAAAGAAGGATTTATTTCATACATTCCAAATGAAGTAATATGATCGCTCATCCCCCCATAATAGGCAACCTGACATGCTTCCTCACAATAAAACCCGTTAGGAGATGGATTATAATAGGCAGGTGCATCCGATTGCCTGAGAGAAGATATGTCCATGCTCAAAATATTCGCATCCCGGAGAATGGGTTCAACTTCCTGAATATTAGAACGCACTTGTCCCAATCTTATTGCATCAAAATACAATTTATTCAGCATGTCCACTTTGGCATCATCTACCAGATAATTTTGATGGCCCAAATTGGTATAATTAAACAAATACTTGCTGTTACACAAAATGGTATTTAGAAAATTTTCCGAATTTATATCTTCTTCTAGACCTGATACATCAATCTGTGAATCAACCGTGACTATACTAAATAGTTTTTTTTGCTTTTCGTAGGAAAGATACTGGGAATATGTCAGATCCTGACTTCCTCCTAAAATGACAGCACAGACATCATGGGCGTTTAATTCCTGAAGGACATCACCCAAACCGATGTAGGTATCGTTTATATTTTTACCAGGTTTAAAATCTCCCAGATCAATGATTTTGACATTCTGGATTTTCTGAAGGCGGTAAAGCATATTCCTGACAATATCAGGGGCTTTCGAACAACCCTTATTCTCAGAAGAACGTTCTTCAGGCACTCCCAAAAGGGCAATCTGAAACTGGTCAATATTTTCGATATCTCCGCTTTGAAGATGCAAAGTTATATTACTACCCAGACTGGATGGATATTCCATATACTTGCTCTGGATAAAAGGAAGATCAATCGGGTCGAAATAATCGTTAAAATTCATATCTCTTAACTATTTACTTTTTCCTTGTCCTTTTTTTGTGCTTACTTTCAGAACTATTTTTAATGATTTCCATACAATCATCCAGAGTCAATTCTGCAGGAACTTTATCTTTTGGAATTTTATAATTTTTCTTTTCAAAAACTATATAGGGGCCCCAGCGGCCGTTCAATACAGACAATCCGGGATTTTCCTTGAAATTTTTTATTATTTTGTTCCTGTCTTTTTCCCTTTTTTCTTCTATAATCTCAATAGCCCGGTCGAGCTGAATATCAGCCGGATTATCCGTAACTGTGCTTATAGAGAAAAATTTAGCATCATGTTTCACGTAGGGGCCAAAGCGGCCAATAGCCACCGTTACGTCATTATCCTCGTATTTGCCCAAATTCCGGGGATACTTAAATAAACTTAAAGCTTCCTCAAGAGTAATACTATCAATATGTTGTCCTTTTAATAAACTTGCAAACCTGGGCTTTTCCTCGTCATCTTTATCTCCTATCTGAGCAATGGGGCCATATTTCCCGATTTTGACAGAAAGAGGCTTTCCGGAAACCGGATCTGTTCCTAATATCCTTTCACCCTTGCTGCGCTGTGACTTTTCCTTTGTCTCCAATACCTTTTTGTGGAAAGGAAGATAAAACTTATCGATCATCTTTGACCATTCCAACTTACCCGAAGCTATTTCATCAAATTCCTTCTCTACTTTAGCCGTAAAATTAAAATCCAGGATATCCTTAAAATATTCGACCAGGAAATCAGTTACAATCATTCCGATATCGTTAGGAAAGAGCTTTGCTTTTTCGGCCCCGGTAATTTCGGTTTTTATATCCTCTTTTATTTTCTTATCCTTGAGAGTAAGTACCGTATATTTTCTTTCTTTCCCTTCCCTGTCTTCCTTCACCACATAGCCTCTTTGCTGAATGGTTGAAATAATTGGAGCATAAGTTGAAGGACGGCCAATCCCCAGTTCTTCCATCTTTTTGACTAAACTTGCTTCGGTATAACGTGGAGGATAGTGAGTAAAACGTTCAGTGGCCACGATTTGATTCGACAAAAGGGATTGTCCAACTTTAATGGGAGGCAATAATCCTTTTCCGTTTTCTTCGTCTTCCTCATCAGTCGACTCGATATAGAGTTTAAGAAAACCGTCAAATTTCAGTACCTCACCGGTAGCAATAAATTTTTCCCTGGTCGTAGAAATGTCAATTGTTACGGTAGTCTTTTCGAGCAAAGCCTCGCTCATCTGAGAGGCAACAGTTCTTTTCCAGATAAGTTCATACAAGCGTTTTTCAGCATTGTTGCCTGTAATGGTTTCATTTTCAAAGGAAGTTGGCCGGATAGCTTCGTGTGCTTCCTGGGCTCCTTTGCTTTTGGTTTTATATTTTCTGATTGAAACGTACTTCTCGCCAAATTCATGAGTGATTACTTCCTGGGCAGCAGTCAGTGCCGTTTCGGCCAGATTGACAGAATCCGTTCTCATATAAGTAATTTTCCCTGCTTCATAAAGCTTCTGGGCAATCGACATGGTTTGAGAAACCGAAAATCCCAACTTGCGGCTTGCTTCCTGTTGAAGGGTGGAAGTAGTAAAAGGAGGCGCAGGAGACTTCCTGGAAGGCTTAGTAACCAAATCGCCCACTTTATATTGAGCAGAGAGACATTTATTTAAAAACGCAACAGTTTCTTCCTTGGAAGAAAACTTTTCGTTGAGTTCGGCTAACATCCCTACAGGTTTACCCTTTTTATCAGCTGTAATAAAAACAGCGGTAACTTTATAGGATGCAGAAGCCACAAACTCGCGGATCTCCCGTTCACGGTCTACAAGCAGGCGAACAGCAACCGACTGTACTCTTCCGGCAGACAATGAAGGTTTCACTTTCACCCAGAGAATTGGAGAAAGTTCAAAGCCCACCATGCGGTCAAGAATTCGCCTGGCCTGTTGTGCATTTACCAGGTTACTGTCTATGTCCCTTGGGCTCTTAATGGCGTCAAGAATAGCATTCTTGGTGATTTCATGAAAAACTATTCTCTTGGTATTTTTTTTCTTCAGATTGAGTACTTCTGACAAATGCCAGGCAATGGCCTCCCCTTCGCGGTCTTCATCAGATGCCAGCCAGACAGTCTGAGCATTTTTAGCCAGCTTTTTAAGTTCAGTAACCAACTTTTTCTTATCCTCGGGAATAACGTACTGAGGTTCATAATTCTTCTCAACGTCAATACTGAACTTCTTTTTATCCAAATCACGTATATGCCCAAAACTTGAAGTAACCAAATAATCTTTCCCTAAAAATTTTTCTATGGTCTTCGCTTTGGCCGGAGATTCAACAATTACTAAATTTTCTTCCATCAAACATGTATTTTTCTGAATACAAAAATGGCACAAAGTAAAACATTTGTCAAAATATGTTCAAAAGTTTCTATTAAATAATAATTGCTATTTTTGCCCCAAAGTACTAAAATTAATCATGGAAAAATTAGGAAAAAAAGAAAAACATTATTTAAAAATTTTTTACATACTGTTTTTTTCTCCCCTGGCATTAATCATTTTAACCGTTTTCTTTTCAATAATCGGACTATTAGGATTCATGCCTACTTTTGAAGATCTTGAAAATCCCAGCAGCAATCTGGCTTCAGAGGTTATTTCTGAAGATAATGTGCTTTTGGGTAAATATTATGTTCAAAACAGGACCTACGTTGAATTTGAAGAGTTATCCCCTTATCTGCTTAACGCACTGATATCCAGAGAAGATCACCGTTTTACCGAGCATTCCGGAGTTGATGCAGTAGGGCTGGCCCGTGTTTTTTTTAAAACTTTTTTATTGGGCAGAGAAAGCTCAGGAGGAGGAAGTACCATTACCCAGCAATTGGCAAAGAATTTATTTCCCCGGGACACCACTTCATATAACATTGGACTGGTCAGAAAATTCAAACTTTTTACTGCAAAATTCAAAGAATGGGTAACTGCCGTAAAACTTGAACGGAATTACACCAAAGAAGAAATTCTGGTCATGTACCTGAATACAGTTCCCTTTGGCAGTGAAACTTATGGGGTAAAATCAGCAGCCCGGACCTTCTTTAATGAATCTCCAGATTCATTAAAAATAGAAGAAGCTGCTCTTTTGGTGGGGATGCTGAAAGGGCCTACCAGATATAATCCTGTCCGCAACCCGGAACGTTCGTTGGAACGCCGTAACGGAGTCCTTGAAAAAATGAAGGACTATGGGTATATCAGTTCAGAGCAATGTGATTCGCTCAAAAATATTCCTATCAGGCTACATTATAATTTACAGGACCACAATGAAGGATTAGCTACTTACTTTAGGGAATATCTTCGCCTTGTTCTGGATGCCCATGAACCCGAACGCGACAATTATGTATATGCCAGCGATTATACGCAGGATTCATTAGCCTGGGCCACCAATCCTTTATATGGATGGTGTAACAAAAATAAGAAGCCTGATGGCTCCTCTTACAACCTTTACAGGGATGGATTAAAAATTTACACCACCATCAATTCGAAAATGCAGAAATATGCTGAAGATGCCATGTCAGAACATCTTGAGAAAGTACTTCAACCTGCATTTTCCAGAGAAAAGAAAGGGAAGAAAAATGGGCCTTTCTCCAATGCGCTTAGCAACGAGGACATACAAAATATCATGACTGCTTCCATGAAGCGGACCGACCGTTATAAATACCTGAAAAATACAGGAGCATCAGACAGGGAAATACAGCAAAGTTTCAACACTCCTACAAAAATGACAGTATTCAGCTGGCATGGGGATATTGATACGGTGATGTCGCCCATGGACTCCATCAGGTATTACAAATATTACCTGCGGGCCGGTTTTATGGCCATGGATCCTCATAACGGTGAAGTTAAAGCTTATGTCGGTGGGCCAAATTTCAGGTATTTCAAATATGATGCAGTTAAAATGCAAAAGAGGCAGGTAGGTTCAACCATCAAACCGTTTATTTATACGCTGGCCATGCAGGAAGGCTTTTCTCCCTGCGATAAAGTTCCCGACGTACCTACAACTTTCCAGTTAGGAGACACAACCTGGACCCCTAAAAACTCAGGGAACGACAAATATGTCGGGCAAATGGTAACCTTGAAATGGGGACTGGCCAATTCCATTAATTATATTTCGGCCTGGGTAATGAAACAGTTTAATCCGCCATCGGTCATTGAAGTTGCCCATAAAATGGGTATCACCAGTTATCTTGATCCGGTTCCTTCGCTGGTATTAGGTACTTCAGATATCTCTCTGTACGAAATGGTCGATGCTTACTGCACCTTTGCCAACAAAGGCATACATACCGAACCCATTATGGTGACTAAAATTGCAGACAAGAACGGAAACGTCCTGGCTACTTTCCAGCCACAAAGTGCTGAAGCCATCAGCGAACAAACAGCATACCTCATGCTGAATATGATGGAAGGTGTAGTTAACGGAGGAACAGGTGCCAGACTGAGAGGCAGGCGCTTTGGTTTCACCAACGTGATGGCCGGAAAAACAGGAACCACTCAAAACCATTCTGACGGCTGGTATATCGGAATCACCCCGGACCTGGTATCAGGTGTCTGGGTTGGCGGTGAAGACCGCGGAACACATTTCGATGAAATGTACCTTGGACAAGGTGCCAACATGGCTTTGCCAATCTGGGGGTTGTTTATGCAGAAGGTATACAGGGATCCCAGCTTAAAAATCTCGAAAGGCGATTTTGAACGTCCTGCAAACTTCAGTGTCGTGATGAATTGCGATCAATACGACCAGGAGAAAAAGCAGCAAACCGAGGAAGAAGAAACCATCGAATAAATAAGGGAATTTTTCCTTATAAAACGCATTCATAAATAAATGAATGCGTTTTTATTTTGAAAATCCATCACTTATTTACCTGCGGAATAGAAGAAATCAGCCTTTGTGTATAGGCAGTGGAAGGATGTTTGAACAAATCGCCGGAAGGTGCAATTTCTTCAATTTTCCCCTGGTTCATCACAGCTATGCGGTCGGACATGTAATTGACCACGCTTAAATCGTGAGAAATAAAAATATAGGTAAGCTGAAATTCATCCTTCAGATCATTGAGCAAATTAAGCACCTGTGCCTGAACCGACACATCCAGGGCAGATACAGATTCGTCGCAGATAACCAGCTCAGGTTGAAGGGACAAGGCCCTGGCTATGCCAATCCGCTGTCGTTGTCCTCCTGAAAATTCATGGGGATAACGGTTAAAACAAGCAGCATCCAGACCAACCTTCTGCAGCAATTCCAATACTTTGGCTTTCCTTTCCCTGTCGTTGCTTAAAATATGATGCACCTGCATAGGCTCTATGATGGCTGCACCAATAGTCAGTTTGGGATTCAGGGAAGAGTATGGATCCTGAAAAATGATCTGTATATTTTTCCGGAGTTTGCGAAGTTCTGTTTTAGGCAATTTGCAAATATCAACACCTTTATAGGATATACTTCCCGAAACATTTTCTATAAGCTGAAGGATGGTTCGTCCCAAGGTCGTTTTCCCACAACCCGACTCTCCTACCAAGCCCAAAGTTTCCCCTTTATATACTTCAAAGCTCACCTGGTCTACAGCCTGTACATAACTTTTGGGCCTGCCCCAGAAATTATTTTTGGTGACAAAACGGGTATTCACCTCTTTTAATTTAAGCAGGGGAGGAACATCATAATGTACTTTGTGAGGCAAAATTTCTCTATTCACAATTACAGGGGATGATGGCCCTTCTTCCTGGAGAAAGTCGGAAATGGTCTTCAACCGGAAAGGATGCGAATTAAAACCTGGTCGGCATTGCATCAACGCCTGAGTATAGGCATGTTGGGGATGATGCAAAACTTCATCAATAGACCCCGACTCAACCATTTTCCCATGATAAACCACCATCACCCGGTCGGCAATCTCAGCAATCACATTCAAATCGTGGGAGATAAAGAGGATGCTCATTTTGTACTTTTGCTGAAGCTCTTTCAGCAACTCAAGAATAGAATGCTGAACAGTAACGTCAAGTGCAGTGGTGGGCTCATCGGCTATCAGAACTGAAGGCCTGCAGGAAATTGCCATGGCTATCATTACTCTCTGTCGCTGTCCACCGGATAATTGATGAGGATAACTTCTGTACATTTCTTCTGGCCGGGGAAGTTGAACTTCCCTGAAAAGTTCAATGCTGCGAAGGTAAGCTTCCTGTTTCGAAACTTTCTCATGCAGAATAATGGCTTCGGATACCTGTTCCCCACAGGTCATTGTCGGGTTGAGAGAAGTCATGGGTTCCTGAAAGACCATGGCAATATTTTTCCCCCTGAACAAGGGCATCTTTTCTTTCCCCAGGCTAAGCAAATCCACCGGAGCCTTTCCTTCCCCCATAAAAAGAATCCTGCCGTTTCTAACAGTCGCCGAAGGTGGTAACAATTGCATCAGTGAAAGGGCGGTCATGGATTTTCCGCTTCCCGATTCACCAACAATTCCTAATGTCTCCGACTGATACAACTCAAAACCTATCTTATCCACCACATTTACCCAATCCCCTTCGTGCCTGAAAGCCACTTCCAGATCAGAAACCTTTAAAAGCATTCTCCTTTCCATAACCTGCTCCTCTGTAATTATTAACCTCTGCGAATAAATCAGAGCAAACCCAGTTTTTTCATTTTTTCAATATCATCCGGAGTATCCACTGAAACTGTTTCATAATCTGTTTCAGCAACTTTAATTTTATACCCGTTTTCAAGCCAGCGGTTTTGTTCAAGCGATTCGGCAATTTCCAGGGATGAAGGAGGCAATTGGGTAATCTTCTTTAAAATATCAAGGCGGTACGCATAAATGCCAATATGCTTAAAAAATGTATGCTTCTCCATCCATTTATCCTGTTCCACGTTGCGCACATAAGGAATTGGAGAACGGCTGAAATAGATCGCTTCACTATCTTTATTAAGAATGACCTTGGGCAGGTTAACATCAAAAATTTCTTCGTTTTCATCAACTTCCTTAACCAAAGTGGCAATCTGAGTGGTTTCATCATCGAAACAACTCATCAGTTCCTGGATCTGCTCGGGATGAATAAATGGCTCGTCGCCCTGAATATTAATCACCACATCGAAAGTCAGGCCCGACAGGGTTTCGAAATTTTTGACAGCCTCGCAACAACGGTCGGTTCCGCTTCTGTGATTGGGCGAGGTCATGACCACCTTTCCGCCAAAATTTTTGACAGCCTGTTCAATCCTTTGGTCATCTGTAGCAACCACAACCGATGGCAAAACTTTTGAAGATTGTTCATAAACACGCTGAATCATCATTTTGCCGCCGATGTCAGCTAAAGGTTTACCCGGGAAACGCGTGGAAGCGTATCGGGAAGGTATGATTCCAATAAAATTCATCTTATCCGGTTAAATTTTGGTCACAATTTTGTAAATCCTTCAAGAAATAAAACATCAAAAGTACTTTTTTATTTACAACCCTCGTTGTATGCTGGGAGAAAAAAGTATATAATCCCAATAAGAAATTTGTATTTACCTGACAAAAATGCAAATTTATATGTAATTTTGTCAGGATATTGTGATTTTTGTTTTAAAGTCAGGGCTTTCGGAATAAATTATTTTTAGTTGAAACAATAAAATATGGATACACAGAAAATAAAACAACGCTTCAACATAATAGGGAATCATATTGGATTAAACAGGGCAATTGACATTGCCGTGCAGGTAGCCTCCACCGATTTGTCGGTTTTTATCACGGGTGAAAGCGGTACCGGCAAGGAAGTTTTTCCACAAATCATACATCAATTCAGTGCACGTAAACATGGCCAGTACATTGCAGTGAACTGTGGAGCAATTCCAGAAGGAACGATAGACTCCGAATTGTTTGGACATGAAAAGGGCTCCTTTACAGGTGCCCAGGAAACCAGAAAGGGATATTTTGAAGTGGCCGACGGGGGAACAATTTTTCTGGATGAAGTGGCCGAATTGCCATTATCAACGCAGGTAAGATTATTGAGGGTCTTGGAAACGGGCGAATTTCTTAAGGTAGGTTCATCAAAAGTCCAAAAAACCAATGTCAGGGTAGTTACAGCAACTAATATTGACGTGCCTCAGGCAATTTTAGCAGGAAAATTCAGAGAGGACTTATATTACCGGTTAAACACCGTACCTATTTCTATTCCTGCCCTTAGAGAAAGGAAAGAAGACATACACCTTCTGTTTAGAAAATTTGCCCTTGATTTCGCTGAAAAATACAGGATGCCTACCATCACTCTTGATGGCGAAGCGGTAAGGCTGCTTGAAAATTTTGAATGGCCGGGAAACGTCAGACAGTTGAAAAATATCACCGAACAAATTTCCGTAATAGAGCAAAAAAGAGAAATCAATGCGGAAACTCTCCTGAAATATCTGCCCGACTACCACAGCATAAAGCTTCCGGCCATATACAACAATCATACTGTGGATCAGGATACCTTTGCCTCGGAAAGGGAAATACTATACAAGATACTTTTCGATATGAAAAGTGATATGAATGATCTGAAAAAACTGGTACTTGACCTGATGCAAAAAAACAGCAATCAAATAGATTTCCAGGGAAATCATTCTCAAATCATAAAGAAGCTTTACGATAATGTAGAACCCGATCTTGAGAAAATTGAAAATAATCATTTTAATGAAAATAATCATTTTAAAATCAATCAAAGTCAGAACCAGAATCCCAATATCCAGGATACAGAGGAAATTCTTGAAGAATCCCTGTTGATTGAGGACAAGGAAAAAGAACTCATCAGGAAAGCCCTGGAAAAATACCAGGGGAAACGCCGCAATGCTGCTGAAGAATTAGGTATTTCAGAAAGGACTTTATACCGAAAAATTAAGGAATATAAAATATAATTCACCAATCTGGAATAATTTTATAATTTTGCTTTTCTAATTTTGCTTATGAACACTTTAAGAAACTGTATATTATTCGTTTTTCTGGCAGCATTGTCGGGATGCGGATGTTATTCCTTTACAGGAGCAACCATTTCCCCTGAGTTGAAAACCATCTCGGTACAATATTTTCCCAACAGGGCACTCATTGTTAATCCTACTTTTAGTCAGACTTTTACTGAAGCTTTAAAAGATAAAATCCGCTCACAGACCAGTCTGAAGTTGGTTAATGGCATGGGCGATTGTAATTTCGAAGGAGAAGTAAAGGACTACTCAACTTCACCGGTGGCAATTACAGGATCCAACCAGGCTGCCAAAAACCGGTTGACGGTTACCATACATGTTAAGTTTACAAACAGTAAAGACTCCAAACTTGACTATGATACAAGTTTCACCCGTTATGAAGATTACGACTCATCATTGAGCCTTGATCAGGCTGAAAAGTCTATTCTCACTGATATTATTGATCAACTTACTGAAGATATTTTCAATAAAGCTTTTGTAAATTGGTAAAAATATTATCTTTGAATAAACACAGAAGCAAATAAAATGGATAGTAACGACCTGAAAAAATATCTGCTTCATTATGAACAGCTTGGCTCGTCGGACATTGATGCCCTAAACGAGGTGCTTGTTCAATATCCTTACTTTCAGGTTGCTCACCTTCTTAAGGCCAGGTGTTTGAAAAATATGCTTGACCCTCAGCTCGACGATAAGCTAAAGATTACCTCGCTTTATGCAGGCAACAGAATCCTTCTTTACAAACTGCTTAATGATTCCGGAATTCCCACTTCAACCATTACAGTTAAAAAAGAAATTGAAGAGGATAAAAAACAACCTGAAGAAAAAGAAGTTCTGAAAGAAGCAGCTGAAAAAATCGAAAACAGCAATGAACCGGAATTAACTTCGGAAGATACAAGTACTTCTGAACAAGCCGGGGAATCCGTTGAAACTCCTACTGAAACTGAAAAAGAAGAACAAACGGTCAAAAAAGATTCAGTAGAAAAGGAACTTCTTGACTTCGAATATCAGGGCTATTCTTTAGAATCAGGCAAGGGGAACAAGGGGGCAGAGAGTGAAATGAATCCTGTCTCAATTCCTTTGGATGAAATACATCCTTCAGAAACTAAGAGTTCCGACTTAATTGAAAGCTTCATTAAAAGTAATCCAAGAATAATTCCTTCAAAGGAAAAACTTAAAAACAAAGATATATCTGCTGACAGTGTTCAGGAAAATGAAGATTTGGTTACTGAAACATTGGCTAAAATTTATGCTCAGCAAGGATTATTTGTCAAGGCAATTTCAGTTTATAAGAAATTATGTTTGAAATTTCCAGAAAAAAATGATTACTTTGCAAGCCTTATAAAAGAGATTGAACAAAAGTCTAAAAAACAATAAATTAAAATAATATGTATATCCTATTAATTTCCTTGATTATTGTCATCTGCATTCTTTTAATTTTAATCGTTTTGGTTCAAAATTCAAAAGGTGGAGGTTTAGCGTCCAATTTTTCATCTTCTAACCAATTTATGGGAGTTAGAAAAACAGCTGATTTTCTTGAAAAATCAACATGGACTTTAGGTGCAGCTTTAATGATACTAAGTATGGTGGCTACAATTATAGTACCTAAAGCAAAAGAAGATACCAAATCGGCCATTGAAGATCAGATCAATAATATCTCCGTGCCAAGTCAAAACGTTAACTTTCCGACCTCATCTTCACAGAATGCCGGTGCAGGAAAAAATCAGAACGCTGCACAGGGTTCAAATGCAGGAAGCACAAATAATCCAGGGGCAACCCAACCAACAGGTAAATAAAGGGAAAGAAGAACACCTTAAAATATTTATTCTAAAAAATGTCAGTATGTCATAATTTACTGACATTTTTTTTCTGAAAAAATTAAAGCTAATTTTTTAGCCTAATTTATTAGTGTTCAATTAATAATTATATTAATTTAGTTTAGTTTTATTTACAAGAATTTTTTTCCCTTATGTAAAAATGTCCGTTTACTTAATCCATGCAAAGGGAATTGCCTTTTGGCATAGATTATGTTAACCCCCTAACGTGAATTTAAGTTTAAACTAAAATTTTGTCTAATTTAAAATACTTACAAGATGTCAGAATTAAAAATAAAACCCTTAGCTGATAGAGTTCTCGTTGAACCAGAAGCAGCAGAAGAAAAAACTGCAAGTGGAATTATTATTCCCGATACGGCCAAAGAAAAGCCACAAAAAGGCACAGTAGTAGCTGTTGGCGCTGGAACCAAAGATGAGAAAATGGAAGTTAAGGTTGGAGATAAGGTTCTTTACGGAAAATATGCCGGTACCGAAATAACCGTTGAAGATAATGATTATTTAATGATGCGTCAAAGTGATATTTTAGCTATCGTATAATTATTCAAACAACTTTATCAAACTGGTTTTAAATTCAGATCCGGTTCTAATAATTAGTGAGTTATAGAAAACATTAAAATTTTTGAAAATGGCAAAAGAAATTAAATTTAATATTGAAGCCCGTGATTTGCTTAAGAAAGGTGTTGATTCTTTGGCAAATGCAGTTAAAGTTACATTAGGTCCTAAAGGCCGTAATGTTGTTATCGACAAGAAATTCGGAACCCCGCAGATAACCAAAGACGGTGTAACCGTTGCAAAAGAAATCGAACTTACAAACCGTTTTGAAAATATCGGTGCTCAGATTGTAAAGGAAGTTGCTTCAAAAACCAATGACAATGCCGGTGATGGAACAACCACGGCTACTGTTTTGGCACAATCCATTATCAATGTAGGTTTGAAGAATGTTACAGCAGGCGCTAATCCTATGGATTTAAAACGGGGTATCGACAAAGCCGTTGATACTGTTGTGGAAAGCCTCAAGAAACAGTCAAAAAACATTGGCGATGATATCAAAAAAATTGAACAGGTGGGTACCATCTCTGCCAATAATGACAATGAAATTGGTAAGCTGATTGCCGAAGCAATGTCTAAGGTTAGAAGAGAAGGCGTTATCACCGTTGAAGAAGCCAAAGGCACCGATACTACCGTTGAAGTTGTTGAAGGTATGCAGTTCGACCGCGGTTATATCTCTCCCTACTTCGTAACCGACACCGATAAGATGGAAACAGTGCTCGAAAATCCTTATATTTTGCTTTGCGAAAAGAAGGTTTCGACCATGAAAGATTTACTTCCTATCCTCGAACCGGTTGCACAAAACGGCAAATCACTGTTGATCATTGCTGAAGATGTTGATGGTGAAGCTTTAGCCACCCTGGTTGTAAACAAACTGAGAGGATCATTGAAGATTGCTGCTGTAAAAGCTCCTGGTTTCGGTGACCGTCGTAAAGAAATGCTCGAAGATATCGCTATCCTTACCGGTGGTACTGTAATTTCCGAAGATAAAGGATTGAAACTCGAAAATGCACAACTCGATATGCTGGGTACCTGCGAAAAAGTTTCAATTGACAAAGATAAAACCACTATCGTTAACGGTGCCGGCGACAAAGCTCAGATCAAAGCCCGTGTCAATCAGATTAAGACCCAGATAGAAAATACAACTTCAACCTACGATAAAGAAAAATTACAGGAACGTTTGGCTAAATTAAGCGGTGGCGTTGCTGTTTTATACATCGGTGCTGCTTCTGAAGTTGAAATGAAAGAGCTGAAAGACCGTGTAAACGATGCTTTAAATGCTACCCGCGCTGCTGTTGAAGAAGGCATCATCCCTGGTGGTGGTGTTGCTTTCATCCGTGCCATTGCTGAATTAGATTCTGTTAAAACAGAAAATGACGACGAAGCAACCGGCGTTGAAATCATTAAACGCGCACTCGAAGAACCTATCCGTCAGATTGCAACCAATGCGGGTCTTGATGGTGCTGTAATTGTTCAGAAAGTTAAAGAAGGTACAGGTGATTTCGGATTCAATGCAAGAACTGAAGTTTACGAAAATCTGCATGAAGCCGGTGTTATCGATCCTACCAAAGTTGCCCGTATAGCTCTTCAGAATGCTGCTTCTATTGCCGGCATGTTCCTGACAACAGAATGCGTATTGGCTGAAAAGGAAGAAGAAAAACCTGCCCCGATGGGTAACCCCGGAATGGGTGGCGGAATGGGAATGATGTAAAATTACTTTTCCTATAATTTTTAAAAGGCTGTCGATGCGACAGCCTTTTTTGCTTTCATTCGTTTCGACCGCTATAAAATGTTTGCAGTACATTTCATTGTTGCCGCTGAATTATCCGCACAAATAAATATCTTTGCATTAGTATTATTAAATTTTAATCCATAAACTGTACATGGAAAATACCAGGAATTTTTGCATCATTGCACACATCGATCACGGGAAAAGCACTCTTGCCGACCGTTTACTGCAATCTACAAAGACTGTCCAGGAGAGGGATTTTCAGGATCAGGTCCTCGACGACATGGATCTGGAGCGCGAAAGAGGGATCACCATTAAAAGCCATGCCATCCAGATGGAATATCTTTACGAGGGGAAAAATTATATTCTAAACCTGATTGATACTCCCGGTCACGTTGATTTTTCGTACGAAGTATCCCGTTCTATCGCTTCCTGCGAAGGAGCTTTGCTTATTGTTGATGCTACGCAAGGAATACAGGCTCAAACGATCTCAAACCTTTACCAGGCCATTGACCACAACCTTGAAATTATTCCTGTACTGAATAAAATGGACATGGACAACGCCATGCCCGAAGAAGTAAAAGATCAAATTGTCGACCTGATTGGCTGCGACCGCGAAGATATTATTGAAGCCAGCGGCAAAACAGGAATGGGCGTCGACCGGATTTTGCACGACATCGTTACCAAAATACCGCCTCCCAAAGGTAATCCTGACGCCCCTTTACAGGCACTGATTTTCGATTCAGTCTTTAATTCTTTCCGCGGGATCATTGCCTATTTCAAAATTAAAAACGGAAGGATCCGTGCCAATGAGCATGTGAAATTTTTTGCAACCGGAAAAGAATACCTTGCCGATGAAATCGGCGTTTTAAAATTGAAATTAGCACCCCGGCAGGTACTCGAAGCCGGCGACGTGGGCTATATTATTTCGGGTATCAAAAGTGCCAGGGAAGTTAAAGTGGGCGATACCATCACCCATGTGGAAAACCCATGCGAACGGGCTATTGCCGGTTTCGAAGAGGTGAAACCCATGGTGTTTGCCGGTATATATCCCGTCAACGCTGACGATTACGAGGAATTGAGGCTGGCCATGGAACGCCTGCAGCTGAACGATGCCTCACTGACCTTCGAGCCCGAATCATCCGCTGCATTGGGTTTCGGCTTCCGCTGCGGTTTTCTCGGAATGCTTCACATGGAAATCATCCAGGAACGCCTCGACCGCGAATTCAACATGGATGTCATTGCGACAGTTCCTAATGTCTCTTATAAGGTATACACTACACAGGGCGGAATTGTTGATGTTCATAATCCTTCGGGATTACCCGAACCAACTGTAGTCGACAGGATTGAAGAACCCTATATCAATGCAGAAATCATCACCAAAACCGAATATTTGGGGAACATTATGAGCCTCTGCATCGGGAAAAGAGGAATACAAAAAAACCAGGTGTACCTCACCAGCGACAGGGTCGAACTGACTTTCGAAATGCCCTTGAGTGAAATTGTATTTGATTTCTACGATAAGTTAAAAAGTATATCAAAAGGATATGCATCTTTCGACTATTCTGTTTCAGAATATAAACCGGCCACGCTCGTAAGGCTGGATATTCTGCTGAACGGAGAAATGGTTGATGCTTTATCCACCCTGATTCACCGGGACAATGCTTACGATTTCGGACGGCGGATTTGCGTCAAGTTAAAAGACCTCATCCCCCGGCAACAATTTGAAATTGCCATCCAGGCTGCCATTGGTGCTAAGATTATCGCCAGGGAAACCGTGAAGGCAGTGCGCAAGGATGTATTGGCCAAATGTTACGGAGGTGATATCACCCGTAAAAGAAAGTTATTGGAGAAACAGAAACAAGGCAAAAAACGGATGCGTCAGATAGGAAATGTTGAAATCCCGCAGGAAGCTTTTCTTGCAGTCCTGAAACTCGACTAAATTGAACATAAATTTCAATTTATTGGTTCAAAATATTTGGTTTCATGAAAAAATTCTTACCTTCGCAGTCCAGAATCGTTCTTTAAAAGCCCGGGTGGCGGAATTGGTAGACGCGTTGGTCTCAAACACCAATGGTAGCAATGCTGTGCCGGTTCGACCCCGGCCCCGGGTACTTTTATTACCTACCTTATCATGATGATTATTTCTAACAATGGAAAAATCACTTATTGATTATCCCTATAAAGAAAAACAACTCCAGTTTGACAGACGTTACCTGGAAATGGCAAAAATCTGGGGGCAAAATTCCTATTGTAAACGTAAACAGGTTGGTGCTTTGCTGGTCAAAGACAAGATGATCATATCCGATGGTTACAATGGAACTCCTTCAGGGTTTGAGAATAATTGCGAGGATGAAGAAAACCGCACCAAGCCCTACGTGCTTCATGCAGAAGCCAATGCCATCACAAAAGTCGCAAAATCGAATAATTCCAGCGAAAATGCTACTCTTTACGTAACAACTTCCCCTTGTCTGGAATGTGCAAAGTTGATCATTCAGTCCGGCATAACCAGGGTAGTTTATTTTGAAAGATATCATAATCAGGATGGACTGAAATTGCTGGAAAGAGCCAATATCGAAATCGTACAAATTAATTATTCACAAATAGATGAATATTCAAAATAAAAAATCCTCAGCCCTTCTGCCTTTGATTTTGGCATTGGTGTTGATTATTGGAATTTTAATCGGTATTAAACTGAATCAGGATGAAAGGACGCGCTTATCCCTGGCAAAAGGGGACAAGCTGAATACAGTTTTGAACCTTATCCAGGAACAATATGTTGATCCGGTTTCGAAAGATTCACTGACCGAAAAAGCAATCAATGCAATACTTGAAAGCCTTGATCCCCACTCGGTATATATCCCGGCCAAAGATTTGGAAGCCATGAATGAGCCGCTGGAAGGCAATTTTAGCGGAATAGGAGTTCAATTTAATATGCAGAGTGATACGGTAGCCGTGATTATGACGGTTCCTAACGGGCCTTCTGCAAAACTGGGCATATTGCCGGGCGACAGGATTGTAAAGATCAACGGACTGCGCGTAGCCGGCGTCAAAATGTCTAGCGACAAGATTATGAAACTGCTGAAAGGGCCTCAGGGTACCAAAGTGAAAGTAAGCATTAAAAGGAAAAGGGTAAGCCACCTGATTGATTTCGTCATCACCAGGGATTTAATTCCTCTTTACAGTGTGGATGCTTCTTTCATGGTGACCAAAAATACCGGCTATATGAAAATAAGCAAGTTTGCCCGTACCACGCACCAGGAATTTGTTGCTGCCATGAACCAACTCCATAAACAAGGCTGCAACAGGTTGATCCTTGACCTGAGGGAAAATGGCGGAGGCTTTCTGGATGCTGCCACCAGCATTGCCGATGAATTTCTGAAAAACAAGAAACTAATCGTTTACACCCAGGGAAAAGCCAGTCCGCGGACAAATATTTATGCTACATCCAGGGGGATTTGCGAAAACGACAAATTAGTCATCCTCTTGGATGAATGGTCTGCTTCGGCCAGCGAAATCCTTGCCGGCTCCATTCAGGATAATGACAGGGGCGTAATTATCGGACGGCGTTCATTCGGGAAAGGGCTTGTTCAGGAACAATCCACACTGCCCGACGGATCTGCAATAAGGCTTACGGTTGCCCGGTATTATACCCCAACCGGCCGTTGTATCCAAAAACCTTATGGCAACGGAACAGAAGATTATTACAACGATTTGAACAAACGATATGCTCATGGGGAATTTGAAGTTTCCGACAGCATTCATTTCTCCAAGGCAAAAAAATACAAGACTCCTAAAGGAAGAATAGTTTATGGAGGTGGAGGCATCATGCCCGATGTATTTGTCCCTCTTGACACTGTTGGATATACCTCCTTCCTGGGAAAAGTAAGGGATATGGGTATAATCTATAAATTTGCCTTCGATTATACCGATCAGAATAGAAATAAATTGTTGCCTTACAAAAATGCAAGGACGCTGAACAATTATCTGGAAAAGCAAAATTTACTGCCAAAGTTCATGGCTTATGCTGCAAAAAATGGCGTCCGTAAAAAAGACGGTGACCTGAAAAAAAGTGAGCACCTCTTAAAAATTGAATTGAACGCTTATATTGCACGCAATATCCTTGATAATGAAGGATTTTATCCCATTATCATGAACATTGACAATACTTTGCAGAGGGCTATACGTGTGATTGCAAAAGAGAAATAAAAATTATCCCGACAGGGAATCCGTCAAAAATATTATTTCCCTGACAAACGCTCAAAATCCGGTTATTTGCCTGCCAAGAAAATATATTTTAAAGTCTTTACGGGATTTTAATTCTCCATGATGGCCTTTACCAGCTTTGTATCCGGACAATTGTCCAAAAGCTGGGCCATACTTTTATTCAATAAAGGATGTACCAAGGAAGGGTTTAATTCATTCATCGGCTCGAGTACAAAACGCCGGTTGGGCAATTGAAGATGGGGTATGGTAAGCCGTTCAGAGGCAATGACTTTATTATCATAAAAGAGGATGTCAATATCCATTGTACGGGATGCATATTGCTGAGATTGCCTGATACGGCCAAGCTCATTTTCTATGATATGAATTTCGTCAAGCAACTCATAGGGATTAAGTGATGTTTCTATTGCCACAGCCTGATTGTAAAAAGCATGGACATCATCAAACCCCCAAGGCTCGGATTCGTACAATGACGATTTTTCAATAACCTCGCCGGCATTGGTTTGCAGCAAAGTTACCGCCTTCTCCATATTGGCTTTCCTGTCGCCCAGGTTTCCGCCCAAAAGTAAATAAGCAATAGACATAAGCAAAATCCCCTAAAGGAACTACAAAAACACTTTTTTAAATTTCAATTCTTATGTTCCGATTCCAAAAACTTCTCAGCATGATAGGAAGACCTGACCAAAGGGGCACTTTCAATAAATTTGAATCCTTTTTGTTTTCCTATTTGCTTTAACTTTTCGAACTGTTGCGGGGTAATGTATTCTATCACCGGATAATTATTCCGCGTTGGTTGCAGGTACTGTCCGATGGTCAAAATCTGGCAACCGGCAGCCAAGAGGTCGTCCATGGTTTCAAGCACTTCTGCTTCAGTTTCGCCCAACCCGAGCATAATCCCGCTCTTGGAAACAATACCGGACTTTGAAATATAATCCAGAACTTTCAGGCTGCTATTGTATTGCGCCTTACTTCTGACCAATGGAGTCAACCGGCTCACGGTTTCAATATTATGGGATATTACATCAGGCCGGGCATCAATCACTTTCTGCAAATAGTCCATATTACCCTGAAAATCGGGGATCAGTACTTCCAAATTTGTAGTTGGATTTTTCTGTTTAATGGCCCTGATGGCTTCAGCCCAGAATGATGCCCCGTAATCAGGCAGATCATCCCTGTCAACCGAAGTAACAACGGCATATTTAAGCTTCATCACAGATATGGATTCAGCGACTTCTTCAGGTTCAGCAGGATTAACCGGAAGGGGCTTACCCGTAGCCACATTGCAGAATTTACAGCCCCGGGTACAAATGTTACCCAGTATCATAAACGTGGCAGTGCCATGACTCCAGCATTCCCCTTTATTGGGGCAGTCGCCGCTCTCACAAATGGTATGCAGCCTGTGCTTCTGAACCAATTCGTTTACTGCCTGATAATCCCCGTGGGTACTGATCCTGATCTTCAGCCAATCTGGCTTACGCTTAATTTCCATTTAATCCCTATATTAAAACTATCTCTGATAAAACTTTGCAAAGTAACGAAAAATTTAAAGGCATTTTATGAGAGATTTTCTCTAAAAGAATAAATTCAATTGGCAACGAATAAAACTAAATTTATACTTTTGAATGGGTTGAAAATATTGATTTTGCAATTTTCAGCTGATGGACGAAATTAAGCAAACGTATGCTTTGCCTCTCCCCTGTCTATAAAAACTGTTGCAATATAAAAGCAAATACCTGAAAATCACTTCAAATAAATCAAATTTGGAAATCAGCATACTATATTATTACATTTGCAACTTTTTAGGTTCTTTTTGTATTTCATTCAGCTTTTAAAATTCCCGGATTGCCGGGATTAATGGGGAAACATATGTAAATCACGGATTGTCGTGCAACTGTAAACACCGCAAAAGGCTTTTACCAAAATATCCACTCTCTGCCACAGGCGGGGATAGAAAGGACGGCAAAATTGGAAAACGCATCAACTCTATTTCTTTTTTAAATCAATCATTTTTATCAATCAATTTTTTATGGAAA
>JAUZOH010000008.1 GCA_030706565.1 Bacteroidota bacterium
TGCAAAAAAAATACTATGTTTGTTCAAGAGGTCTATTTTCCATTTACCAAATGAAAAATAAAATGCTACGCCCCTTCTGTCTTGCTTTAGTATACCTTCTATTTACTGCATTCGGCAGTAATACCAATAGAATTTCCCTTCACATGGAAGTCAAACGCCTTTACAATAAAAAGGTCATTTCTCTTAAGGCTGATGTTTACTATAAGTATATTGAAGGAGTGATGGTCACACACTATACTTATCCTCAGGAATACATCTATATTTCAAATTTAAAAGGAGAGGTAAAAGCATATTATCCACAGACGAACGAAGTGATCATTCAGCAGAATTCCATATTTTCCATAGAAAATGATGTTCTTTATTATTTTGTCAACAATAAAATTTTTGATTTAGGACTGAAAGAACTGGGATTTACCCTTCATCATACCAGTTACGAAAAAAGCGATATGATAACAACCTGGTATCCTCCGGCCGAACTTAGCAAAAACCTTTTAAAAGTAGAAATGGTTCATGAAAACAATCTGCCTATCTATTCGGCTTATTACAACCGTAAAGGGAAAATCGTCAAAAAAATATATTATTCAGGTTTTTCAAATTATGGACATTTTGCCCTGCCCCGTAATGTTACTGAGTTTGAATATCTTGCCAAAGGCGATTCTATTATAAGCAGAAAAACATATACAAATATCAAAACCAATGATGAAGCAAACAATTCGTTTTTTGATTTCAGGATACCTAAAGAAGCTAAAATAATCAAGAAGCCTACTTTACAACAATAAGCGTTATAGCCGATATATGACAAAAACCAAAGTATTAAAATCGACACTTCAATATTTAATAATGTTGGGTTTGATTAGTATCTCAACTCTTCAGATGAAAGGGCAAACAGCAGGGAACTTGTCTCTTCTGGAAAAACAGAATTTTAAGGATGCTCATTTTGATAAAAAAATAGTCCGTTTTGGTATTTCCGGGAACAATAATTTTCTTATCAGGTATAATCCAGTCAGTTTAAGCCTTTCCTCGCTTATGTTCATGTATCAGAAATTCATATCGCCACAAATATCGGCCGATTGTCTTTTCAAACCCACTTGTTCCGAATTCAGCCGTCAATGTTTCATTAGATATGGTTTGATCAAAGGGCTATTTGTAACTGCAGACAGGCTCAACCGTTGTGATAGAATCTCAGCCACTGCTATAGAACCTGTTGAAATAAATGAAGAAGACAATAAGGTTCATGAGACAACGGACCGTTATTGCCTGCAGCCCAAGGGCAAGTCACACATTAACAAATAAATAATTTTCACTTAAAATAACCGAAATGATTTGAATGAAATATATTCTTCCTTTTTTATTCTTTCTGATTTTCAGTCCTAATAGCATCAGATCTCAGGGGAAGGCTGACACATCAGTCATGTTGCATGACAGTCAGGAATTGGGCTTTATTAATTATCTGATCAACACGGGGCAATATCAAGATGCCACTTACGAATTAAACCGGGTTAAACCGGTTGGCATTTCCACTGACAGTATAAACTATCTAAAAGGTTGGTCATACTTTAATCAAAAGATGCTGGACAGTTCCATTTATTACCTGTCAAAGGTATCCCCGAAAGCATTCAACTTCAACAAATCCAGATTTTATACAGCATATTGTTATTCCTACATGGACAGCCTTAAGAAATCCAGGGATATACTAAACAATCTTCCTTTATCAGAAAATGAGCTGATTGAAGTCAGGGAGTTTGAGCTGGCAGGTCTTTCGCTAATGGAAAGAGATAATCAAAATTTCGTAAACCATTCCAAAAATTTCACTTTTAACTATTACCCCATCAGTGAGCAGGAAAAAGAATTCATGGACAGTGAACAAAAGCTGATTAATTTCAAACCCAAATCAATAATTGTAGCAGGAACTTTATCTGCAATAATACCCGGAAGCGGGAAAATATATGCCGGAAGGTTGGGAGAAGGATTATCCTCTTTTCTGATGGTTTCAATTCTTGGCGCGGTAACTGCAGAAAATTACTGCAAAGCAGGGCTAAAAGACTTTAAAACATTAGCCTTTGGCAGCCTTTTCACTGTTTTTTACATAGGGAATATTTATGGAAGCGTTTTCAGTATACAAGTCAGGAGAAATAATTTTTATAATGCCCATGACAAAAAAATACTTTTTAACCTGCAAATTCCTTTGCGCACTATTTTTAATTAACCTACAGGCTCAGGACGTTTTTAAGAAAGCAGACAGTCTGTTTTCAGCAGAGAAATACCACGACAGTGCCCTGGAATATGAAAGGATTATTTATTTAACAGACAACATTCAAATTTCAAACCTTGCCCATATTAAAAAATCATATTGTTATAAATTATCTTTAAATTTCAATCAGGCCTACCAGGAAATGCTCAAAATAAACTATAGTGAGGTAAAAGACAGCAATTTATTTAATTTCCGTTACGAAACGGCCTTATGTGCTTATCTTTCATCAAACTTCACAGAGGCCGAAAATCAGTTCCTCCAGATGCAAAATTTGTTAACAGATTCAAGCCAAATAAAAAAATTTCTTTTATTGCGGACATTAAATTATAATGAACTGCAGCAATGGGACATGGCCTATACAAACGCACAAAAACTTTTTGATTTTTATCTTTCTGATAAAACCCAAAAAGACAGTCTAAAAAGCAGTCTGGCCAGTTATTATTCCGGGGGACATGTTCCGAAATTACGTAAAGAGAATTTAGCTTCCATCTTGTCCAGGGTGCCCGGTTTGGGGCAAATCTATGCAGGATATTGGGGAGAAGGCCTGATCGCATTTGGCATTAACCTATCCTGCCTAAGTTTCGGGGTATGTCAATTCTGCAACCACTATTATATAACCGGATATATGGTTGGAGCAGGTTTACTCAGCAAATTTTATTTCGGAAATTTATCCAGGACTTCCTATCTGGTAAAAAAAAGGAACTATCTTAAAACAAGAGCATTCAATGATTCTATCAAATCTTTTATATTTAAAAACCTACCCTTAGAAAATCATTAAAAAAAGAGGCCTAACAGCCTCTTTTTTATGATTCTTACCACATAAAGAATTTGGGATTATTTTCATACTTCGAAATATTCTTATTGATGATTCCATCGATCAACAATACGAACCAGTCAACTGTCGGAACAATACCAAAAATACCGCAAACAGTAAATGTATATAGAGCCCACATACTGTTCGTTGATCTTAAGTACATTCTGTGAATTCCAAAACCGCCCAGGAATGTACACAAGAGGAATGAAGTAATCGCTTTACTGTCATCATTGGCCAATCTGGCAAAAGTAAGAGCCGGCATAGCTAATTTGCCCTGTTCAGGTGAAGCCCATTGGGTCAAGCTAATTTCTGTTGCATTTGTAAACATTACGTCTACTTTTTGGTCGTCTAATTTGTAATTTTCACCGGCAAATAAGAAAGAAACAGAAAAAAAGGATATACCCAGCATGAAGATAATCTTTTTCATAATTCTTATTGTTTTAAGTTAATATTTAAATAAATATAAAAAAATATAAGGTTAAAACAAAAAAATTAGCCCAAGATTATAACAGATATATTTGTAATGTTCTGAATTTCAACCTTGATAATAACAAATATTGCATTATTCTATAGTTAACTATATTTTTTATTATGTTATTTAATTATTCCAAACAACTTCCTCCTGCAAATTTTAAAGACCTTCAGGGTATTGATGATTTAAAGTCAAAAATTTGATAAATCTGACCATATTTTTTATATTCCTGTGCGAATAAAAAAAAAACCTGTAAGTTTGTCCTGTAGAAAACAAATTTAATAGAACTTAACTAAAAAACCTACTTTGCCATATAGCGTGGGATTGGAGAGATAATTGCAGGGAAAATCACATCAGATAGATACACCCCGATGAATATGGCATTGAAAACTTATTATAATGGCTGACCAATATTCATATAATGAACTTAGTCCTTGCAAGGACAATGAAATTCACGAAATTTTGACAAGGATAGTTCATGACCCCAAGTTTTTTGCAGTACTTGATTTTCTCTTTCCCCATGAAGATAAAAAACAGATATCCGCAAATTTGCTCAATATTCATTCCATCAAAGAATTCCAGGGCGGATTTATGCGTCCTGCCATTATGTCTATCATAAAGAAGAGTTCAAAGGGACTGACCTTTTCCGGGGCTGAATACTTAAAACCGGGAGAGACCTATTTATTTATTGCCAATCACAGGGATATCTTATTGGATTCAGCACTTTTACAGGTGTTTTTATATAACAACAATCTGGAAACTTCTCAAATATCCTTCGGCAACAACCTGATGTCATCAACATTTGTTAATGATATATGCCGGGTAAATAAAATGTTTACTGTTATTCGTGAGGGCACACGGAAAGAAGTTTATGAAAACTCATTAAAACTTTCGGCATACATTCGCCAATCCATTTCCGCGGGAAATTCGTCGGTCTGGATTGCCCAACGCAATGGGCGTACCAAAGACGGGAACGACAAAACCCAAAATGGTCTTTTAAAGATGTTAAATTTAAGCGGAAAAGAGGATTTTGTCTCCAATTTCAGCTCTCTGAATATAGTTCCGGTTTCCATTTCTTATGAAATTGAACCTTGCGATTTTCTTAAAGTGCAGGAGCTGTATACTTTTTTAACTGAAGCCCGCTATGTGAAACGCGAAGGAGAAGACCAGAACAGCATACTGACCGGTATCAAACAACCCAAAGGGCACATTCACCTGGCTATATGCCCCCCGGTAAATCCCGAATTACAGGAACTCGAAGGCAATGATGTGTATAAACTTCGCCAGCTGGCTGGAATTATTGACCAAAGGATATACAATAATTACAGGCTGTGGACAAACAATTACATAGCAGCAGATATACTAAACGGTACGCAGGAATATACTTCTTTCTATACACCATCAGAGAAGGATAAGTTTGTAAATTACCTTTTAATGAATACCTCCAGATTAAAGGGTGAACCCCAAAAACTAAAACAGTTGCTGCTTAAGATTTATGCAAACCCGGTATTTAACAGGTTCCAGGCTAAAAGAGGAACAGAAAATCCAAATTAGCTCATCATAAATCCTTTACTTTGGCAAATCTTCATTTTCTGAATTGCAAGTAGAAAATGAAGAAAAAAATTTGCTGACTATTTTGCAGAATATTTTTAATTTGTATTTTTGCATACCAAACGGTTGGTATGTCGGATACAAGAGAACATATATTACAGACGGCTTTCTCCCTTTTCTTACAAAGGAGCTTTAAAGCGGTAACCATGAGCGATTTGGAAAAAGCCACCGGCTTGACCAAAGGTGCTTTTTATCATTATTTTAAAAGCAAAGAAGAAATATTTATTGAAGTCATCAATAAATATTATTTCCCTTCGCAAACATTTAAAACCTGCGAAGGATTAGAAAAAATAGATAATCTGCATACTTTTTTTGAATACCGCCTTAAATATTTTCGGGAAGGATTGGAAAAAATTAAAAAGCTGGCAAAAATAGAACTTCCAGACCCCTTTTACTTTACTTTGCTACATGAAGTAAGAGAATATTATCCCAATTTTTATGAAAAAGCAAAAAAATTCATACAAAGTGAATCCATTCAATGGGAAAGGGTTATTGTCAAAGCAAAGGAAAATGGAGAAATTCTCCCAGATATTGAAGCTTTTATCCTGGCAGAGACATTCATTTCACTTGAAATGGGAATAATGCGCATTATTAATCAAAAAAAATCTATTGATTATGCTCTAAATATCCTCAAGATGCAATTTGAACAATTATATCATTTGATTAATATTTAATTTTTTTAACCTACAAACATACCATTTGGTATTGTTTTTGCCTTAAAACCTTCAACTTTTAATAAAATACTTAAATAATAAAACAAAACAGGAATTTATATTGCCCAAATTTAAACTAATTGGTATGTTTTTTAATAACCTTCATGAATGAATAAAATGAAAATCAGAGTATTAATAGGTTTCTTTTTGTGTACCGGGATAATCAACGCCTTTGGACAGGATACCTTAAGCAGCTTTTCCCTCAGTCAATGCCTGAAGATCGGGCTAAAAAACAACATCTCGGTGGTGAAAGCCCAGATGGATATAGAAAAGAACAATTACAAACTAAAAGAAGTCAAGAGTAACGGTCTGCCCCAGGTTGATGGTTTTGGCTCCTTTCAGGACAACCTGCAGCTTCCCGTAACTCCTATGCCTGGAGATTTAATAGTAATGATGAATCCGGGAAATAAAGATATTGCAGCCCAATATGCAGGCAAAACACTTCTTGTTCCTATGGGAATAAAATACAATACCAGTGGTGGAATCAAGGTCAGTCAGTTGCTGTACAGCCAGACTTATCTTACTTCCATTGACCTGACAAAATTGCAAAACGATTTAGGCAACTTAAGTTATGCCAAGGCTCAGGAAACTTTGATTTACGATTTGAGCAAACTTTATTTCATCGCTCAGGTTACAGATAAACAAAAAACGCTTATTCAGGACAACCTCAACCGTCTGGAGAAAACCCTGGGGATTACACAAACTCTGCTGGATAATGGAATGATCCGTTCGGTGGATAATGACAGAATAAAGATTGCCCGGGAAAATTTAATGACTCAGTATAGCAACACCGATGCCCTTTATAAACAGCAGCTGGATTTAATTAAGTACAATATGGCACTGCCGCCGGATCAGAAAATCCATCTTACGGATTCTGTTGAAATGACTGTGATTCAACCCACGGATACAACCTTTGGCAATGATTTCAGCAACAGGACGGATATGAAACTGCTTGAAAAACAGAAAGAGCTGACATTAGTCAACAAGAAGATGATCAATCAGGAATATCTGCCAACCTTAGCTGCCTCAGGCCAATTTTATTACTATGGAATGAGAAACAAATTTGATTATTTCGATTTCGGCAGTAAGGGAAACAACTGGTATGGTTCTGCCTCAATCGGATTGAACTTAAGTATTCCCATTTTTGACGGCTTTTCAAAAAAAGCCAAAGCCAGTCAGGCTTTAATTGAATATAACAAAGCATGTATTACCGAAGATAATACCAAAAAGTACTTCAGTATCGAATATGAAAATAATTTAAGGAACTTAACCACTAACAGGCTCAATGTAGAACGTCAGAAACAAAATGTTGATCTGGCAGAAAAGGTCTATGATGTAACCAGCCAGCGTTATCACGAGGGGGTGGCTTCCATGTCCGATTTGCTTACGGACGAAACCAACTTGAGCACTGCACAGTCTTCTTACCTGAATGCCTTATATAACCTCAAAACAGCTGAATTGGAAATCCTCAAATCGACAGGGAATCTCAATTCATTGACAACAAAATAAATTAAAAACATTAACATTCAATAAGATATGAAGAAAAAAGTAATAATCGCTTTAATTGCGGTTTTAGTAGTCGGATGGATGGGATTTCAACTGTACCACAACAAAACAAAAATTGATCAGGAAAAAAAGACCAACCTATCGAAAGAGTTAAAGGTATCAGTCAGTACGACTGCGGCTTTTAAGAAAAATATGGATAAAGATATTTCATTGGTTGGAACTGCTGTTTCGAACCAGGAAACACAAATTTTTTCCCAGGTATCCGGTAATATTGTCAGTATCCACCTAAACCTGGGAGATTACAAAAGCAAAGGCAGTGTGCTGGCTCAGGTTGACAGTAAAATTAAAGCACTGGCTTTGGAGTCTGCTGAAATTAACTACAATAAACTGAAAGATGATTACAAGAAATATCAGAACCTGTATAAAGGTGGGGCTGCTTCTGAAACCCAATTCAGGGATATAAAGATTGCATACGAAAATGCCAAAATCCAGGTAGAACAGGCCCAAAAGACTCTTTCAGATACCCGTATAAAAGCACCATTTAGTGGTTATATTACATCAAAAACAGTTGAATTGGGTACTTTTCTAAACATTGGTACTCCTGTTGCAACGATAGTAGATATTTCAAAGTTAAAAGTATCTGTAAATGTTTCGGAAAACGACGCTTATGCTTTGAAAATCGGCAAAGAAGCCGCCATCACCACGTCTCTTTACCCCAATGTTAAATACACCGGTAAAGTTACCTTTATCAGCCCCAAAGCTGATAACGCCCATACTTATCAGATTGAAATTTCAATTGTAAATCAAAGTAAATATCCTTTAAAAGCAGGGACCTTTGTCAGTGTGAATATCATGCTTAAGAACCCAAGGATTCCATTGCTCATCCCCCGTACTGCTCTTATCGGCAGCATAAAAGACGCTCAGGTATACGTAGTCAACAACAATGTGGCGCACTTACGCAATATCCGCATTGGCCAGGATTATAATGATTTCCTCGAAGTTACTCAGGGGTTACAGGAAGGAGAACAGGTTGTGACAGGAGGACAGGTAAATTTGTCCGACAACATGACGGTTGAAGTAGTGAACAAATAATTTAATGAAATATAAGGAATATGTCAATTATAGATATCTCAGTAAAAAGGCCCCTGCTTGTGGTGGTATTGTTTACAATACTCACCTTACTTGGAGTGGTATGCTATTCCATGTTAAACCTGAATTTACTTCCAAAATTTAACGCTTCGGTTGTTAGCATCACGACTATCTATCCGGGTGCTTCGGCTTCGGAAGTGGAAAATTCGGTAACTAAAAAACTGGAAGATGCACTTTCATCCTTAGAAAATGTAGATGATATTAAATCGACTTCACAGGAAGGTTTCTCATCTATCATCATAGAGCTAAAAAGTAACGCAGATGTGGATTTGTCCATCGAGGATGCCCAGCGAAAGATCAATACGATTATGTCTACTCTGCCCAGTACGGTAAAGTCGCCCATTCTCAATAAATTTTCTTCAGATGATATTCCCATTATGCAAATTGGAGCAACCTCTGACATGCCTGCAACAAAATTTTACAAGCTGGTCGATGACAGAATAAAGCCCAGTCTTTCAAAACTTCAGGGAGTTGGGCAAATCAGTTTAAGTGGTGGTACAAACCGGGAAATCAGGATTAATGTAGACCAGGAAAAATTAAAAGCCTACAAACTTTCCATTTTGCAAGTACTCAGGGCCATTCAGACAGCAAATGAAGATTTCCCTACCGGTAATGTTGAAAACAAGAACAGCACTTATACCATCAGGCTTTCCGCAAAGTTTTCATCAGTTGATGAGCTGGGAAATACAATCATTACAACTACCCCGGCAGGAGGCAAAATAAAAGTTTCAGATGTTGCCGAAGTACTTGACGGTGCCGAAGATCAGGATCAATTGGTTCGTGTTAATAACGAAAGCTCCATAGGTTTGCAGATATTAAAGCAAAGTGACGCCAATGCAGTGGCCGTTGCCGATCAGGTAAAAAAAGAATTGAAAACCATTGAAAAAGACTATGCCTCTGATCATGTCAAGTTTTTTATGGCTTATGATAACTCTGAATTTACGCGGTCTTCAGCAAATGCCGTAGTTAAAGATCTTATTCTGGCCATTTTAATCGTATCGCTTGTTTGCTTCTTGTTCTTACACAGCACTCGAAGCGCAATGATCGTCATGATCGCAGTACCTATGTCCATGATCCCTTCGTTTATTTTCATGTACCTGTTTGGCTATTCGCTCAACATGATGTCTCTGATGGCCCTTTCATTGGTTGTGGGTATTCTGGTCGACGATTCCATTGTGGTCATGGAGAATATGTACCGGCACATGGAAATGGGGAAAAGTAAAAAACAGGCAGCACTCGAAGGCTGTAAACAAATTTTACTTACGGCCACATCAATCACAATGGTTATCGTAATTGTATTTATGCCTTTGGCTATTTCTTCAGGTTTAGTCGGTAAAATTCTTCATGAATTCTCCATGCCAATTATCATGGCGACATTAACCAGCTTGTTGGTCTCATTTACCTTCACGCCCATGCTGGTTTCAAAGTTCGGCAAGCTTCAGGACCTGAACAAACAAACTGCCGGGATGAAGGTTTCTCGCAAACTGGAGAATATCCTTGACAGCCTGAAAAACATGTACGGCAGAGGATTGGCTTACAGCCTTGAACACAAAAAAATTCTGATTTCAATCACTTTTATTTTGTTGATTGGTGCATTTTCTCTGGTTGGGACAGGTTTAATCGGTTCGGCTTTCATTCCGGATATGGATCAGGGAGAAATAAACCTCACCCTGGAAATGGAACCACAAACCACGGTTTATCAAAATAATCTGCTTACCCAAAAAGTTGAGGACATGATTATGAAGAAACCGGAAGTAGAAAATGTTTTTACGGTCGTAGGGGCTTCAACCAACAGGCTTTCAAGTCAGGGGAAGAAGAACATCACGCAGATTTCCATCAAACTGGTTGACAAGGAGAAAAGAATCATTTCTTCAGAAAAATTCGCATTATTAATCAAAAAAGAAGTGTCGAAGTTACCCGGAATTAAGGTCACAGCCAATACCAGCAACAGCAGTACATCGCCAATTCAGATAATAGTTAAGGGAAGCGATTTAAGCACTGTTCAAAACACTGCCGCCATGGTCAAACAGGTAATCAAAAATACCCCGGGCAGCACGGATGTAAATTATTCAATTGCTGATCCTCAGCCCGAAATTCAGATAAAACTCGACAGGGACAAAATGTCAGAATTGGGTTTATCGGTTGCTGATGTGGGAATGACTCTTCAAACTGCCCTGGCCGGAAATGATGATTCAAAATACAGGGAAGGTTCTTATGAATATGACATCAAGGTAATGCTGGATAAGTTTGACAAATCCAAAGTAGATGATGTAAACAAGCTTTCATTTGTTAACAGCAAAGGCCAATTGATTGAATTAAACCAGTTCGCCTCAGTTAGTCAAACTATGGGCGCCAGTATGCTTGAACGTTATAACCGTATTACCTCCATCACTGTAAATTCGAATGTATCGGGCAGGCCAGTCGGAACTGTAGGGGCTGAAATCAAAGAAAAGTTGAAAAATAAAATCCCTGCCGGCATCACCATTGATTATGCTGGAAACATGAAACAGCAGTCCGATGCTTTCGGGACACTGGCATTCTCCATGATTGCTGCAATTTTACTGGTTTACCTGATTATGGTAGCACTTTATGATTCGTTGCTTTATCCTTTTGTAGTGCTGTTTTCAATTCCTTTGGCAGCTATCGGAGCCTTGCTGGCCCTAGCCCTTACGATGGATACATTAAATATTTTCTCCATTGTTGGAATGATCACCCTAATAGGCTTGGTGGCCAAGAATGCAATCCTGCTTGTTGACTTCACAAACCATCTGAAAGAGGAAGGTTTGCCGGTCAAACAGGCATTAATCGAAGCAGGTCGCGAACGTTTACGTCCTATTTTGATGACTACCATGGCCATGGTATTTGGTATGTTGCCTATAGCTTTGGCACAAGGCTCAGGATCTGAAATAAAAAGCGGAATGGCCTGGGTAATTATCGGCGGACTGATCAGTTCCCTGTTGCTTACATTGATTATTGTCCCTGTGGTTTATTTAATCCTTGAGAATATAAAGAATAAAGTGAATCGTTTCAGGCACAGGCATCAAAAAGTAACGCTAAAAGAGGTTAAAATGGAAACCATTAAAGAACCTGCAATTCTATCCTAAAACAAGTTACATTCGAGAATATAACCTATTTCTAAGTAGAAAGCCCTTACGAAAAAACACGTAAGGGCTTTCTTATTGAATGATGAAATTACGGTACGATAGAAAAAACAGGAAGGCTTACTTCACTTTATTCAATAAAGTTTTAGAAAACCAAACTTACAGTTGCACGAACCTTTCCTGCAATTGATGGATAAAACCGGAAGAAGCCCCTAAATCTTTGACCTTATCAAAAGGATGGGTAAGTATACATTCTTTCCCTTTTACCATGGATAAATAATCAATATTAATGATGTGATCGCGATTGATCTGCATAAAAAGAGATGAATATTCCAAAATATCTTTAGCTTTAGTATTACGTCTGAGCGACACCTCGTTCATCTCGTTCAAAACCGCCACCCACCGTTTTGCTTCTGTATTATATCTTAAATAAACGATTTGTTGCAGACGAAGAATCTGGAAGCCGTCAATAGTGGCAACCAGAAATGAACGCAACACAGGTTCTGTTGAAGGCGATGTCACCCCTGGTTTGGAGATAATCCTCAAAGAAGGAACAGTGGTTTGGACTTGATCGAACATTGTACTATATTGAATTAACAAAATATGTTTTTGATAACCATATCAATAAACCATTAATTGTTTTTAAATACCTGTTTTTATCTTGTACTTTTTAAGATTTTCCTCCGGTTCGTTTTTAGTTCATTAATTAGAAAATCAAATCATTTTCTGCAATTTCCCATATAAAAAACTAGAAAATATCTAAAAGTACACCCTTTAAAAACGCCTAAATCCTTTCAAAACCTTAATTCACGACTAATAAAACTTTGACAAACTTAAGAAAGGACAAGAGTTAAAACAATAAATCATATGACCGATGTATCCAGTTTTTGCCAACCTCAAAATATTGGACAGATAACAAACTAGGCTACAATATATTTATCTTTATTTTTTCTTGTATAGAAAAATCGAATTTCATATTTTTAAGACAAAAGAAATCGCTTAATTTTTTTTTGACTAAACAACTGGATTATTGACAATTGTATCTATAAGAATTCTACTATTAATGATATTTAGACATTTTAAAACATTAAAAAAATGCCGTTAATTTCCCTTACAATTCCTGTTATATTATGCCTTTGCCTGTCGATAATTTGGCTAATCACGCATTCCTCTAAAAACAAGGAAATAAATTTTATATTAACTATAATTCTTTTAATTGTTGTCTACAACCTTTTGGTTATTAATGGACATTTAAGCCAATTGCCCTTATATCATCAAATAACCACCCGCCTCACCTATTCGGATGCCCTTTTGTTTTTTCTTACCATGCCTCTCTTCTATATCCTATTCGTACATATAGTTAAAAACCGGCCCTTTTTATCTCATAAAAATGCAAAACATTTTTGGCCTTCCTTACCGGGATTATTGTACTGCATCAATTTTAGCATAATGCCTGAAGCAGAACAGGAACAAATTGTAAATAGCAATAGCTGCGGCGTTTTACCTGACAATCTGCTTTACATCATAGGAGCAGGAAGTACTTTCTTTTACATTTGCCTAAGTATAAGATTCTTAAAAAACAGTTTAAAGGAAAAAGCAGATAAATTAACATCCCGATCTTTAAGACAAATTCAATTTTATGCGTGGATTCTTTACTTTTTCCTTTCTTTGATCATCTGTTACGGAATATTAACTTTAATATCACCCTCGACCTTTGAAATACATGATGCTATATTAGCCCTACTCGTGTGTGTATCTTTTATTTATATCTTTATTATTTTCTATATCAAGCCCAGTAATTTGCAATTCAAAAAAGAAAATTCAGGAAATTTCATAACAGAAGAAGAGAAAAAAGAGCAATTAGAAGCTATTTTAAACAAACTGAATAAAATCATAAAGGAGAATAGATCTTTTCTCAAAACCGACTTTGACATAAATGCCTTAATCGTTGCAACACAAATACCAGGATATAAAATTTCAAATTGCATTCATGAACAATTCAATATTTCAGTACCTGAATATATAAACCGTTTTCGTGTTTCTTATGCTAAAAAATGTCTGACAGATGATAACATGTCGTCTGTTAAAATGGATTTTCTGGCACAGGAATGCGGTTTTTCATCACGATCTAATTTTTACAGTACTTTTAAGCGGCATACCGGCTTTACCCCACTTGAATATAAAAAGATGTATTCGGACAAGAATGTATCTGACAACTAAGTCAGTCATTAAAACATATTATTTTAAACTTTTAGCCAGCAATTGAAGTTTTACATTTATATTATGCATAATCAGTTTAAAAAGCTGACTTCAGAACAAATTAAACCACAAAAAAAGATGTAACTTTTGATTTCTGTATAATCAAACTAAAATATGCAACTTCAAAAATATGTTGTCGATTTGTATTCCTGTATATAATTTTGATATCCTTCCTCTAATAAGACAGCTGCACAGCCAATTGGACGTGCTCTCAATAAATTATGAATTATTACTCATCGACGATGCGTCCCTTCCGGAATTCAAAAAAGTAAACCAGGAAGTCAGCCAATTTTCATTCATCAGATATATTGAAGCAAATACTAAACTGGGCAGGTCAAAAATCAGGAATTGCCTGGCAAAAGAGGCCAGATATCCTTTTCTTCTATTTTTAGATTGCGACAGTTATATCCCCGACAAACATTTCATCCGCCAATATCTTGAAATCTTAAATGATGAAACGGTAGTATGCGGTGGAAGGAACTATCCGCCACAAAATAGCAGCCCAAATTATATATTGCGCTGGCTATATGGCCGGAAACGGGAATGTTTTAATGCAGACCAGAGGAACATGCGGCCCAGTCATTCGTTCTTGTCCAATAATTTTCTTATTCCCAAAGTCCTGTTTGAAAAGGTCACTTTTAATGAACAACTTAACGGATATGGACATGAAGACACCCTTTTTGGATTAGAATTAGCAAAGGCAGGAATAAAAATCATCCATATTGATAATCCACTCACGCACATAGGGTTAGAAACCGCCAGGGAGTTTTTGGAAAAGACCGGGCAAGGACTTGAAAACCTTTACCAAATAACCCGTAAGCATCAAAGTAGTTCTGAGTTGATTGCAAATATTAAAATCCTCAGATATTATAATTTACTTCAACGGATCAGAGGGATAAGGGCTATGGGGAATATTTACAGTCTCCTCCGGAATAGACTTTTAAAGAATTTGACAGGAAATCGCCCAAGTTTACTATGTTTCGACATATACAAACTAGGTTATTACTGCCAACTCAATTTAAAGCACAAAAGCAAGGCTTTTAATGAAGCTTCCGGCAGTTGAACCTGGCCATTAATCCTCTCCTATCTTCTGAAATTTATTTAAGCTGGGCAATGACTGTTTGTGTACCCGTAACATGTTGACCAAGTTTCACATCAATCTTAGTACCTACAGGCAGGAGAATGTCCACTCTGGAGCCAAAACGGATGAATCCCATTTCTTCTCCCTGTTCTACATCCAGGCCTTCTTTGGCATAAGGAACAATCCTGCGAGCCACAGCACCTGCAATTTGACGCAGCAATATTTTTGTTCCATTTTTCTGTTCAACCACTACGGTGGTATGTTCATTATCTGTAGATGACTTGGGTAATTTTGCAATCAGATATTTACCGGGATGATGTTTAAAATACACAACCTTCCCGCTCACAGGATACCAGTTGATATGAACATCCCAAATTGACATAAAAATGGAAATCTGGATACGGCGGTCTTTTAAACATTCTTTCTCCGTAGTTTCTTCGATAACCACAACCTGGCCATCTGCCGGGGCATACACATAATCTTCATTTTTTACCACCTCCCGTTTAGGATTGCGGAAAAAATAGACAAAAAATGAAAAAAGCAACAGGGAAATAACAACAAGTATAACAATACTCTGCCCTTTTAAATGAGACAGGCGAATAATAATAGAATCAACCAGCAGAATTATAATAAAAATGACTGCCAGGACTGCTATGCCTTCTTTGTGAATCATATTTTAACTAACGAATTAATTGCAAATATACGAATACCATTGGAGCTGCCATAAGAACAGAATCAAATCTGTCTAAAATTCCTCCATGACCGGGTAAAAGGTTGCCTGAATCTTTTATTTGCATGCTTCTTTTTAATAAGGATTCGGATAAATCCCCAAAAGAACCGAAAAGAAACACGATGAATGCCATCAAAGTCCATTGATAATCACTGATTGCCGGGAAATACTTTGAAATCACCAAAGCTGCAAGCACAGAGAAAATCATTCCCCCGGCAAAACCTTCCCAAGTTTTCTTGGGAGATATGCGTTCAAATAATTTATGTTTCCCAATTGCCATTCCTACAAGATAAGCACCGGTGTCGCTTGCCCAAATCATCAGGAAAAAACCCAGAACCATTTGTGGATCATAATGATGCCAATTGCCCGATGGGAAAATAATAAAATTCATAAGAGAAAAGGGCAATGCAATATAAATTATCCCCAGGAATGTAAATGCAATATTAATAAATGGATGCTCAAGATTCCTGAACAGTTCGATGATGTATACGCCAATAAACAAGGGTATTAAAACATACAAATACTTCAACATCAGAACATTTGCCGAGATCAAAAAGCTTAATGTGAATAAGGTCACACCGGTAATTATACCAAGCACACTCTGTACACGCACGCCTTTGCGCTGAACAAGGCCATAAAATTCGGACAGGCCTAAATAGGTAATTGTAGCAAATAAAATATAAAAAGTAATTTTCCCTAATAAAATTGAACCTACTAAAACGATTACAAACAAAGAACCCGTAATGCTTCTTTTAACAAAATTGCTCACTTTTAAAATAATTGAATTAAAAAACATCCGGCCGAAGGCCAGATTCATAAAAAGAAAAAATAGTTTTATATCCCCTTAATCTTTATACCGTTCCCTTCGAATCGTCAGTTTTTTCAGAAATTTCAGGTTCATCCTTTTTCTCAATTGCATCCTTTTTCTCAGGTTCGGAAGAAGGCTGATCAATAAGGTGTTCACTCTCCTCAGGATTGCCAAAATTGCGTTTTCCAAATATTCTTTCAAGATCCTCGCTAAAAATCACTTCTTTTTCAAGAAGCAAATCAGCCAGTTTTACCAAGCCTTCCTTATTTTCAGTCAGAATTTGTAAAGCTCTCTGATATTGTTTTTCGATAATATCCGATACTTCCTGATCAATCACTTCGGCTGTTTTTTCGCTATAAGGTTTGCTGAAAGAATATTCACTCTGGCCGGTGGAATCGTAATAGCTCATATTTCCAATTTTTGAGCTCATCCCGAAATAAGACACCATAGCATAAGCCTGCTTAGTAACCTTTTCAAGATCATTCAAAGCGCCAGTGGAAATTTTCTGAAAGTTAAGTTCCTCAGAAACCCTGCCTCCCAAAGTTGCACAAAGTTCATCCAGCATTTGTTCGGTAGTAGTAATCTGTCTTTCTTCAGGCAAATACCAGGCAGCTCCGAGTGCCATCCCCCTGGGGATGATGGTAACTTTCACCAGCGGACTTGCATATTCAAGCATCCAGCTCACCGTAGCATGTCCGGCTTCGTGAAAAGCGATTGTTTTTTTCTCGGTTATACTGATTATTTTATTTTTCCTTTCCAGTCCACCCACAATTCGATCCACTGCATCGAGGAAATCCTGTTTCTCGACCACTTTCTTGTTCTTTCTGGCAGCGATCAAAGCAGCCTCATTGCAAACATTTGCTATATCAGCCCCTGAAAAGCCGGGAGTCTGTTTGGAGAGGAAGTCTATATCCAGTTTTTCTTCAATTTTCAAAGGCCTGAGATGTACCTTGAAAATTTCCTTACGTTCGTTCAAATCCGGCAATTCAACCCTGATCTGACGGTCAAACCTGCCGGCACGCAACAATGCCCGGTCGAGGATATCAGCACGGTTGGTAGCAGCCAGGATAATGACCCCACTGTTGGTTCCAAAGCCATCCATTTCGGTAAGCAATTGGTTCAGTGTATTTTCTCTCTCGTCATTAGCCCCGAAATTAGGATTCCGGCCACGGGCACGTCCTATAGCATCAATTTCATCGATAAAGACAATACAGGGTGACTTTTCCTTGGCCTGTTTAAACAAATCGCGAACCCTTGAAGCGCCGACACCTACAAACATTTCCACGAAATCGGAACCAGACATGGAGAAAAAAGGCACATTGGCTTCTCCGGCCACGGCCTTGGCCAATAAAGTCTTACCTGTCCCCGGAGGGCCAACCAGCAAAGCTCCCTTGGGAATTTTCCCTCCCAGATCTGTAAATTTCTTTGGATTTTTAAGAAAATCAACAATTTCCTTAACTTCAACTTTAGCTTCCTCAAGCCCGGCAACATCTTTAAAGTTGATTTTAATGTTGGATTCCTTATCAAAAATCTTGGCTTTTGACTTTCCAACATTAAAAATATTTCCTGCTCCACCGCCACCGGCTGCACCGCTCATCCGCCTGAAAATAAACATCCAGACAACTACAAGCAATAAAACCGGAAGTACCCATCCCAAAATGTCGCCAAAAATATCTTTTCTGGTTTCATAGCTGACATTGACAATTTCATTTTCCTTAAAATCCTTTTGTGCCTGCTGCATTCTCTGTTCAAAAATCTCAACAGAACCAATATTAAAGAAGAAATGAGGGCCAGCCTTTGGGATACTGGTGAAATGCTTATTCATTAAATCCTTGTACTTGGTAGATACAACTTCAGGTTTTAGATAAATCTCCGCAATTTCACGATTTACCACCACCACTTTATCTACCTGATGCGTCCTGAGCATATCCCTTTCAAATTTCTGCCAGGTTATCTCTTCAGCATTTTGGCCAAAATGAAAAAATTCTATTGATAAAAGAGCTATAGCAATAAAAGCATAAATCCAATAAGAATTAAACCTGGGTTTTTGATCGTCATTATTGGACAATCCATTATTATTCTGAAAACCCTTATTTCTCCCTTGATTTGAATTATTGCTACCCTTTTGTCCGCTACCCGAACGGTTATCCTGTTGGTTTTTTTCTGCCATCTGTTAATCTATACTAGTATAATTTATTCTTCGTTAATAACTTGAATTTTGGCATCAGCCCATAAATCCTCTAAATTATAAAAATCCCTGTAATATTTCTGAAAAATATGAACCACTATGCTGCCATAATCTAAAAGTACCCATTGTGCATTTTCGTACCCCTCTGTATGCCACACATCTTCATGAAGTTTTTCTTCAACAATTTGCATGACAGAATCGCCAATAGCAGCTACCTGTGTTGTTGAATCTCCATGACATATAATAAATGAATCTGTTACTGAATTTTCAATTGCAGAAAGATCGAGATACAAGATATCTTTTCCTTTTCGACTTCGGATTCCCTCAATAATCCACTGTTTTAATTCATCTGTAGAAAACCTTCCCTCCTGACTCATGCACAAATATTTGGATACAAAGTTATTGTTAATTTTAACATCTTTTCTGTCTTTTAGCGAATTCTTTGAATATTTATTTGAATTTGACGTAAAAATATCAAAAGTACAACGTAATGAAACAATATTTGTTTAAAATTATTTTATACAACGTTAAATTTCTCTTAGATTAGTCCACGTAACATTAAAACTAAAATCATATACCTAAATGACAGCCACAAAAATAATAAAATTGACAGAGATTGACTCCACCAATTACTTTGCGATGAATCTCGCGATGAAACCTGATACAGAAGAGTTTACGGTTGTATGGGCTGATGAACAGACCTCTGGCAGAGGAGAGGGAAATAATTTTTGGGAAAGTGAAGCAGGAAAAAATCTAACTTTCAGCATTATTTTGAAACCCTGCTTTTTAAAAATCGAACAACAGTTTTTTCTTTCAAAAGCCATTTCCCTGGCCATTGCAAATTTCCTTCAGCCAATCGCCGGCCACATCTCCGTCAAATGGCCCAATGACATATATTGGAAAAACAAAAAAATATGTGGTATATTAATTGAAAATATTGTAGAGCAGAATATTATCAGAAATTCCATAGCCGGAATAGGACTGAATATTAACCAGGAAAAATTTCTCAGTAATGCTCCGAATCCGGTTTCCCTTAAAAATATCATGAAACAGGATTATGACCTGGAATTCTGCCTGAAGGAAATATTACTACAAATAGAGCGGTTTTATCAACTGCTTATAGAGGAAAAGTTTGATGAAATCAATCAACTATACCTGTCCTGTTTATACAGGTTCGATGAATTTGCAGCATTCAAAACCGGCAAAGGAATTTTTCAGGCAAAAATAATAAGGGTCGAAGATTCGGGGGAACTTGTGCTTGAGCTTACAAGCGGGGAAACCCAAAAATTTTTTTTCAAAGAAATTGAATTTATGCACTGAACTTAATTCTTATTCTAAATTGCTTAAAATTTCATGTTATTCATCAATGATCTTGTTATACTAAAAGTACCTGAAAAGTCTTCCTTTCTGCTTTTAAAAGACAACTTCTTTTTTTGATATACCCCTTTCAAAAAGTATAAGAGCATTAATTATTCAGAAAAACGCCAATATCTTAAAGCCAATTTCGGTAAAGTAAAAAAAATATGATTTACTTTGCCGCCAAATTATTTACCGATGAAAGAAACAATTATAAGTGGTATTCAACAAATTGGTATTGGGGTTTCCAACATTTACGAAGCAAGGGCATGGTACCGTAAATATTTGGGAATGGATATTAAAATTTTCGAAGAGAAAGCAACTGCAGATATTATGCAGCCCTATACCGGCGGACAACCCCGGAAACGTCATGCCATGCTGGCCATTAATGTTCAAGGCGGAGGTGGTTTTGAAATATGGCAATATGAAGAGAGGATTCCTCTGGCTCCAAAATTTCAGGTTAAAGCAGGAGATCTTGGCATTTTTGCTGTAAAAATTAAAAGCAAGAATGTACAGAAAGCTTATAATTTCATGAAAGACCAAAAACAGGATGTGTTTGGATTTTCAAAAGACCCTTTAAATAACGAATTCTTTTACGTACGCGATCCATTTAACAATATTTTCGAAATTGTAACAGAAAATTCAGGTTTTAAAGATAGCGGGAAAGTTACAGGAGGCGTATGGGGGGCAATAATTGGCGTTTCTGACATTGAAAAGGCTTTACAGGTATATTCCGGCATTCTGGGTTATGATAAAGTCGTTTTCGATGAAACCGGGAAATTTGATGATCTGGCCGCATTACCAGGAGGAGGAGAAACATTCAGACGGGTAATGTTGAAGTTTTCAAAACCAGTAATGGGAGCTTTCAGCCATCTTTTAGGCCCGTCTACAATTGAATTATTGCAGGTTAACAGCCGTACTCCGGAGAAAATATATAAAGAACGGTTCTGGGGCGATTTGGGATTTATTCATCTTTGTTATGATATTCATGGCTTTGAAAAACTAAAGGAAGAATGTAAAGAAAAAGGATTTCCATTCACTGTGGATAGTACATTGAGCAATCCTGAAACTTTCAATATGGGTGTGGCTGCAGGAAGCTTCTCGTACATTGAGGATCCCGACGGAACTTTAATTGAATTTGTTGAAACTCACCGTATTCCCATCATTAAAAAATTAGGGTGGTATATTGATCTGAGAAAACGTAATCCCTTTAAATCTTTACCCGACTGGTTATTGGGTTTAATCTCTTTCAGTAAGTTTAAATAGAAAAATATCAGAATTAATTTTTCATTCTTTAGAAATCATTATTGAGATAGGTGTTCAATCAAAATTTTTACACCTATCCCAATTAATATGAGTCCTCCAAGAATTTCCATCTTTTTCCCGAATTTATTCCCTGTCTTTTTCCCGAATAATATTCCAACCATAGAAATAATAAAAGTCACAGCACCAATAATGACTGCTGATTCGGCAATATTAATCCGGAGGAAGGCAAAACTGACGCCGACTAAAAGGGCGTCTATGCTGGTAGCAATGGATAAAGTGATCAGGACTTTAAAATCCAAAGGATTAAAATTGATGGGTTCGTCTTTAGATTTAAGACTTTCATAAATCATTTTTACGCCCAGGAAGAGTAACAGGAAAAATGCTATCCAATGGTCAAAACTGGCAATATAATCTTTCACCTGATAACCGGCGAACCAACCCAAAACAGGCATCGTTGCCTGGAAAAAAGCCAAACTTCCGGCTATCTTCGAAGCATCGGAAAACTTTATTTTATTTAAAACAATGCCACTGGAAACGGAAACAGCAAAAGAATCAAAACATAAACCAACAGCAATCAGGAATATCGAGAGGAAACCCATGGCCTTATTAACAGCTAAATTATTTTGCCTATTTTCAAATTCTAACCTTTACCACAAATTTTTTTACCTGCGAGGGGTTCGATAAGGCAATACAAGGTTTATGCGCATCGTCCGGATAAAATATGGCGAACATCCCTTTTTTCATGGTGACATAATCCCCCTTGTTGCCTTCCAGGAAATAAATATCCTTTTCTTCATCATAAGCCTGACTTGCAGTCAATTCTTTTACAGATGTAAATCCGATTTTTTCTGTTCCGCAAAACAGGCATTGAATATCAATATATTTTTTATGAGCCTCCCACCTTCTCTGACTTTCAGGCTGCGGCGTGTATTCGCTTACAGAAATATAAAGGTCTTTTCCCTCAATTTCATAAGTACCGGGATTTAACTTCGCTGTATCTTCCCGGGTCAAGAATTGAAGCCCTTTATATAAACGTTGGTTCAATCCTTTGAACAACTCAATATTTGATAACGAATCGACAATCATTGTATATGTTTTTTAATTTTCAAATCAGATTTAATAACATTTGCAAAGAAACAAAACTTTTTCCATTAGCTTGACATTTGTATCCGGCCTTACTTAAAAATTTCATAATTCCTTGCAGGAGCCCTAAATTTATTATAAATTAGATAAAATTTTGTAAAAACTAAAAAAACAAGTTATGATTTTCAAACTTCCCCAGTTGCCTTATGCATTAGATGCACTAAGTCCGCACATATCAGAGAAAACGCTTGAGTTTCACCACGGGAAACATCATCAGGCCTATGTAAATAACCTCAACAGCCTGATTCCAGGCACTAAATTTGAAAATTCCGATCTGGAGAGTATCATTAAGGAAGCAGATGGAGGAATATACAATAATGCGGCACAAATCTGGAATCACACCTTCTACTTCGAAAGTTTTTCTTCTTCACCGGTAACAGAGCCCAAAGGCAAACTAGCTGCTACCATTAACAAACAATTTGGGAGTTTCGACGAGTTTAAAGAAAAATTTTCGAAAGCTGCTGCCACCCTCTTTGGTTCGGGTTGGGCCTGGCTGGTTAGAAAAAATGATGGAAGCCTTGAAATAATTCAGGAATCAAATGCAGGAAATCCACTACGAAAAGGTTTTACTCCAATTCTTACCTGTGATGTATGGGAACATGCATATTATTTAGATTATCAAAACAGACGCCCCGATTATATTCAACATTTCTGGAATATTCTGGATTGGAAAATCATATCAGACAGATTCTGATCCAGCTTTCCAATAGTCAATTTGTACGATTTAAATAAACATTTTAAGGGTTTTAAACCGGCTATTTCATACTAGGGCCTCAAGAATTTATATATCTCGGGGCCCAATATTTTTATCAGAGCTGAACTTACTGAAACAAATCTCAATAAATCTCCCACATTCTTAAATGCCGCGCTACAAAACGTTTTGGAATTGAGATATTCCTATAATTTATTACTTTTTATGAAGATCAATTTTCAATTTGTATTTAAAAAGTTTTTATCTTGCAAAAAATTGACGAATTCATATTTTCCCCGCATAAAATGTATAAATTTTATCATATTTTGCATAATGTCATCAAAGAAAATCGATATTTTCTTATCCCATATTCCTTTTTTTTATTAGTAACTTCTTTTTTGTTGATTTTTTTTTCTAAAACACAAATTCACCTGGCTATCAATCAATATAATTGCCAGGCAATGGATTTTTTCTTTAAATACCTCACTTTCCTAGGAGATGGGCTTTTTGTGGTGTTCCTGTTTTTTGGGTTATGTTGTTATCGCTATCGTTATGCGCTATTTATTCTGGCTTCCTTTCTGATTTCCGGATTAATTGTTCAACTTTTAAAGAGATTTGTTTTTGGTCATAGTGATAGGCCAGGAATTTTTTTTGCCGGAATATATAAATTACATCTGGTAGATGGGGTAAGTATGATGGGCAGCTATAGTTTCCCATCAGGCCATTCGGCAACTGCATTTGGAACTTTTTTGGGACTATCCATTATTTCGCAAAATAAATTTCTTAAACTGTCATTCTTTTTTATCTCCCTTTTAATTGCATTTTCAAGGGTATATCTTTCCCAACATTTCCTGGGTGATATATTTGCAGGATCAATTATAGGAACCCTGGTAACTTTAATGCTTTTCCCTTTTTTTAAGGATGTACAAGCCAGTTGGATGGATAAATCATTTAATTCAATTTTAAAAACAAGCAAATAATAAATGACCTGGATTAAAAACAATAATTTTGTTACAGCGTGCATTATCATTTTTAGTGCCATACTATTCATACCTTTTTTAGGTGGTGTGCACCTTTTTGATTGGGATGAAATCAATTTTGCTGAATCGGCCAGAGAGATGTTGGCTTCTAATAATTACCTGACCGTTCAAATCAACTTTCACCCTTTTTGGGAGAAACCGCCATTATTTATCTGGATGCAGGTATTATCCATGAAATGTTTTGGAATCAACGAATTTGCGGCCCGCTTTCCAAATGCAATATGTGGCATGGTGAGTTTGTTGGTCATTTATAATATTGGCCGTAAATTATATGACTCTTTATTCGGTTTCCTTTGGGCACTGGCATATGCTGGTTCTGTTTTACCCTTTTTCTATTTTAAATCAGGCATTATAGATCCCTGGTTTAACTTGTTTATTTTTACAGGAATATATTTCTTTATTAACCAAACCTGCATGAATGAACAAAAAAGTTCTTGTTTGCCAATATGTTTGTCTGCATTTTTCATAGGTTTGGCAATTTTGACAAAAGGGCCGGTGGCTTTGCTTATTTTTATGATAACGGTAGGCATTTATTGGGCCTTTAATCATTCAAGAATCTCAATAAATTTCTGGCAGATACTCTCATTTATAATAGTTTTATGCCTTACCGGTGGCCTCTGGTTCATTATTCAAATCATCAGCGGGAATTATCAAATTGTAGTGGATTTCATCAACTATCAGGTCAGGTTATTTCAAACTAAAGATGCCGGACATGGAGGTTTTCTGTTATACCATTTCGTTGTATTGTTCCTGGGTGTATTCCCGGCCTCCATACTTGCCTTAGCCCCTCTTTTTAAAACCTATTCGGATAATTCCGTTCAAAGGGAATATAAAAAATGGATGGTCATCTTGTTCTGGACAGTGTTAATTTTATTCACTATAGTCAAGACCAAGATCATACATTATTCTTCACTCTGCTACTATCCCTTATCCTTCCTGGCAGCTTACCTGGCTTATAAAATCATCAACAGGGAAATACCCATGAAAAAATGGACCCGGGTATTGTTGCTTATTGTTGCTTCTTTATATGCCTTCCTAACAATTATGTTACCGCTTATCAAATATTATCTTCCTAGGATTATTGAATCTAATCTTATAAAGGATGATTTTGCCCTGGCAAATTTACAAGCCAATGCCCAATGGAAAGGATTTGAATCGTTGATTGGGATATTTTTTCTCATCGCGTTCATTATATTCCTCTACCAGTTGAAAAAAGAAAATTATTTTTCGGGATTTACAGGGCTTTTTATATCTACAATGGTGTTCACCTTTATGACTGCAATATTTTTCACACCCAGAGTAGAAGAATATTCTCAAAAAGCTGCAATAGATTTTTATCAGGGTGTCAAAGGGAAAAACTGTTATGTTGAAACGCTGGGATTTAAGAGCTATGCCAATTTGTTTTATTTTAAAAAGCCTGTGCCTGCTGTACCTTCTTCTGACGAACACGAATGGCTGCTAAACGGCAAAATTGACAAACCTGTTTATTTCGTTACAAAAATTGATAAAAAAGATCAATACCTGAAGCAATATCCCGAATTAAAATTCATTTACCAAAAAAATGGATTTGTTTTCCTGATCAGAAGGCCGCTAAAAAATACCGGAAATTAAAATTTATAATTAGACTCATTATAATTCTTTATTTATATGATTGAGAATAAAATCGTTACTGTCGTACTTCCTGCCTATAATGCAGAAAAAACTTTAGAAAAGACTTTTCATGAAATACCTTTTGATATTGTAGATAACGTTATTTTAGTTGACGACAACAGCAAGGACAATACCGTGGAAGTAGCAAAAGCACTTGGAATAAAGCACATTATTATTCACGAAAAAAACACAGGTTATGGTGGAAATCAGAAATCTTGTTATGACAAAGCCTTGGAATTAAATTCAGATATAGTAGTAATGCTTCATCCGGATTACCAGTATACGCCGAAACTTATCCATTCCATGTGTTACCTGATTGCTAAAAATGTTTATGAGGTGGTATTAGGTTCAAGGATTTTAGGTAAAGGAGCATTAAAAGGGGGTATGCCAATATATAAATATATTGCTAACCGTCTGCTTACTTTCACACAAAACATCCTGATGAACCAGAAATTATCGGAATATCATACCGGATACAGGGCTTTTTCCGCCAATGTTCTGAAAAACATCAATTATCACGCAGATTCTGATGATTTTATTTTCGATAATCAGATGCTGGCCCAAATTTTTTATGCAGGTTTTGAGGTGGCCGAAATTACCTGTCCAACTAAATATTTCAAAGAGGCTTCTTCCATTAATATTCACCGAAGTACAGTATATGGCCTGGGGGTATTAAAAGTATCTTTTCAGTACTTTTTACAGAAAATTCATTTTGCGAAATTTAAAATCTTCTAATAATCAATTTTGCCTTATCTAAAAACAATTTCTTACATCATAAAAAAATGAAAACCAAATTATTACTATTTTCATTACTTTGCTTTTCCGGTTCTTTGTTATCGGCACAAGAAGTTATTCCTCTTTGGTCAAATAGCGCCCCAGGCGCTTTGGGTGACAAAGATGAGGACAAACCGACACTTACTCTGTTCCCCGCCCCCAAAGACATAAATACAGGAACAGCTGTTGTTATTTGTCCTGGAGGTGGATATACCCACCTTGCATTTGAAAAAGAAGGCACAGAGTTTGCCAAATGGTTCAATTCATTTGGCGTTTCGGCTTACGTAGTAAAATACAGGCTAAATACCCCTGTTCGTCATTATCAATATCCTGCTATGTTTGATGATGCCACAAGGGCTATGCGTTATGTCCGTGCCCATTCGGCGGAATGGAACATCAATCCGGATAAAATTGGAATCATGGGATTTTCTGCAGGAGGCCATTTGGCTTCAACGGTAGGAACTCATTTTGACCAGGGTAATGCCAACGCAACGGATAATATTGAAAAAGCAAGCTCACGCCCCAATTTCATGATTTTGGGTTACCCGGTTATCACCATGAACCTTGAATTCACCCATAGAGGGAGCCACGACAATTTGCTCGGAAAAAATCCGACTAATAAAATGGTCAAATACCTCTCCAACGAATTGCAGGTAAAATCAAATACTCCCGCAACATTTTTAGCCCTTGCAGATGACGACCGCACTGTTCCGCCACAAAACAGTGTTGCCTTTTACCTTGCACTGAAAAAAGCCGGAATACCTGCCGAAATGCATATTTATAATAAAGGGGGACACGGATTCGGCATGGCTAAAAAAGATCCCAATCTAAGTAAGTGGGTAGACAACCTTAAAAATTGGTTGATTACAGAAGGTTTTGTTCAGAAAAAAGGAGCTGAATAGCACTATATCTTCAAAAACAAAAGGGGATGTGATTCCAAAATCGCATCCCCTTTTGTTTTATTCACTATATACCTAGTCAAAATACGCCTCTTTCTGAGGACTATCAAGAAACTCAAACATCATTTTAATTTGTGAAACCGTATTGCGTTCGACAGATAAGGGAGGAAGTTCATCCGGTCCAAAAAACTGAACGCCCAAAGTTTCCAAGCCAGCCAGAGGATGGCCGTCTACAATCTCGCAATTGATAAATATTTTATAGCAATGATAAGGTGAAGGAGGATGAGGATGGCATTTTTTATCCATGACGGCCAGCAACCTCAAGGGTTTTACGATCAGACCTGATTCTTCCCTTACTTCTTTTACAGCAATCTCTGAGGGGCTATAGCCAACATCAGCCCAGCCTCCAGGCAACGACCAGCAGCCATCCATTTTTTCCTTTACCAGTAATATTTTCCCATCCCTGAAAATCACAGACCTCACATCAACTTTTGGCGTCTGATAACCATTTTCAAAAGCAAACAAATTAGTTACTTTTTCAACCGGCGTATCTGACAGGGTCGACATCATTTTTACACTGAGGTTTCGAAGCTCTTCGTACCGTTCCAGATCAAAAGGATTTGAAATGTATGCAAGTCCGTTCTGCGCAATAGCCTGAACTCTTTTTATATATGCCAACAAATCTTCATTCATTTTCAATAA
>JAUZOH010000009.1 GCA_030706565.1 Bacteroidota bacterium
CTCCATAAGTCGATACGCTCAAGTCAAAACCTTTCCATTCAGCACGTAAATTCAAGCCGTAATTAATCTTTGGAATACCGCTACCCAGGAATTGTTGGTAATCGGAGGTGATTTGGCCATCGTTGTTGAGGTCGGCATATTTGATGTTACCCGGTTGTGCCCCGTTCTGATTGACGTGTAAACCTTTTGAGTTGACACGGTTATCTATTTCTGATTGCGACTGGTAGATACCTTCAGAAACGTAGCCATAGAACTGGCCAACTTCGCGACCTACCTCTGTGCGGCAATAGCCATCGGTACGAGGTTCTCCTGAAACGCCCAATTTTGTTACCTTGTTTTGGGAGGTAGATACGTTTGTGGAAATATCATACTTAAAAGCATTTTTATGATTGTGATAGGCAAGCAAGAACTCCAGACCTGTGTTTTCCATGGTTGCTGCGTTCATCGTTACTGTTTCGTTAGTAGCACCTGCTTGGGCTGGTACGGCTACACTATAAAGCAGGTCTTCAGATGTTGCCTTATACCAGTCGAACGTGAATTCCAACTGATTGCTGAACATACCGAGGTCAAAACCAAAGTCAAGCGTTTTCTTCTTTTCCCATTTGATGGCCGTGTTTACGTAATTTGATATTGCTGATCCTGTAACCTTTGTATTTCCAAAGCTATAGGTGTAATTACCTCTCGACATAACATCCATGTACTGGTAATCGCCAATGTTTTCATTACCCAGTTCGCCATAGCTACCGCGAATTTTGAACAGGTTGATCGCCGATTTGGCTGCTTCAGGGAAGAAGCTTTCACGTTCCAAACGCCAACCTGCTGATACAGATGGGAACCAACCCCAATGGTCCTCGTAAGAAAGACGGCTTGAACCATCACGACGGGCGGTGGCCGAAAGAAGGTATTTTTCATCGAAATCGTAGTTGACACGACCGATAAACGATGATAATACGTGTTCGGTTTCACTGCTTCCTGCTGCTGTCGTGGAAGCGTTGATTACTTGCAGATAGTAAGGTTCGGGCATGTTAACACCTTTGCCTGTGAGTGTGTGAAAGAGTTCGCGTTCGAATGTTTGACCAACAACCGCATTGATGTGATTGCGTCCCAATTTACCATCGTAGGTTAACGTGTTTTCTACAAGTGCGTCGGTATAGTTACGATAGCCCTCTGACAGGGTCTCATCACCCTTTGCCAGGTAGTTTGTCGTACTTTGTATAAATGCAGGTATGAATACAAAGTCCTTTGCAAAGGTCTTGCTGTACGATAAGTTAAGGTTGTAATCCAACTTGTGATGGACGCTCTTGAGGCCAAGCATGCCTATGAGGTCAACATCTGCAGAACCTGAAGAAACAATGCGGTCAACAGTTGTATTCCTCTTTATTAAACTATTTTCGAGCAAAACGTTCGTTACACGCAAGTCTCCATGAACGTCGTCATAGTAAGTACCAAAACCGTAAGAGTCGTAGCTGTAATTTGTTGCAGCCGGAACTTTATCGTCGAGAACCCAGGTCGACGGATCATAAGCCTTGATGGTTGGAGGTAAAAGTAGAACCGAAGCCATTACAGGATATTGTGCACCATACAGACCCTGTACGTACTCGTTGGCGTTGCTAAGAGCCATATTGTCCTGAAGGCTATGGCTATACACGATGTTGGTTTTGATTTTGACAAACTTAACATCCATCGTAGTGTTGAAACGGCCAGTGTAACGGTCGAAGTTAGGACCGGCACCTACCATGGTTCCTTTCTGGTTATAGTAATCGATACCGATGTTGTAAGTGTTTTTTTCACCGCCTCCGGATATGTTGATGTTGTGATTCTGACGGATACCTGTTTTGAACGCTTCATTGAACCAGTTTGTGTTCACTTTTGCTGATCCATCGGCGTTGTACAAATAATTAGGGCTTGTAGGATCGTATCCGGAAGGAACAGACATGCCACTGTTAGTGTATGCCATAGTGACATATTTACCATATTGGGAAGCATCCATAACATCGTATACCCCTTTCTGCACCTGGTCGAACCCATAGTAGCCGTTATAGTCAATCTTCATGGCTTGATTCTTCTTACCTTGCTTTGTGGTGATGATAACCACGCCGTTGGCAGCACGCGAACCATAGATTGCGGCAGCAGAAGCATCCTTAAGTACCTGAAGAGTTTCAATATCGTTTGGCGAGAAGTCGCGTATTGTTATTCCCATGGGCACTCCATCAATAACGTAGAGAGGTGCGGTGCTACCGAACGAACTAATACCACGAATACGTACTGTAGGGTCAGCTCCCGGTTGTCCATCGGATGTAATTTGAACACCGGCTACTTTTCCCTCAAGCATTGTTGAAATGTTTGAGTTTGATACTTTTTTCATCTCTTCCGCATCGACAATGGCAACTGAACCTGTGAGGTCAACCTTGCGTTGTGTACCGTAACCTATTACTACCACTTGTTCGAGTTCTTTTATACCCGTAACCAATGTGATGATGCCGAGTTCAGTTTTTCCTCCAACGGCTACTTCAATACTTTTATATCCTATAAAAGATACTACCAGTGTGGCATCTGAAGGAACAGAAATAGAGAAGTTACCATTCATGTCGGTACTGACAGCATTGGTTGTGCTTTTTTGTTGTATGGTTGCGCCTGGAAGCGGTTCTCCTTTTTCGTCAAGGATTTTACCTTTTACGGTTATGTTGCCTTGTTGGGTTATTGACATCTGGCCGGCCATGCCGTTGCCTTCTGCATATGTTGCCAGTGCGAACGCCAGCAATCCCAACAGGATTAAATATGAATATTTCATAGTTTAAATATTTTTATCTTAGTGATTATTGAACAATTACGAGATAAGACTCCTCTGTTACGAGTGCACAACTCAGATCATTGCTGTCTACCGTTACACCCGCATACTTTTGGTAATGCGTGTCGCCGTTGGCGTAAGTAACATTGTAAAGTACATCAGCAGTATTGTTCCCATTGTTTGTAACTGTAATGACTACCTTAGAGCCATTTATGCTTGACAGGAACGTATCCCAATTCCAATTAGAAGTGAGGGTGGCTGTGCTATAGCCTGACCCCCATCCGAAGTTGTCCATGCGAACTACAGCATATTCGGTAGATGTAGGTAAGGCAGAAGCTTTGCGAAGAATGGTACAAGGGCTGTGCCAGTTTGCAAGATTATCAGAGTAACAGTACATGGTAAATGTCTTACTCGAACCTGATGCGACAGTATTGTCAGAAGAGAATGCCGTCCACCAAGCGGAAGAGAAGTTAGTAGCACCTACTTGACTTACACCCTTTACAAGAGTAAGCGGGCAAGTTGTAGTTACTGTTTTTGTTGCACCAACAAAAGAAATGACAGCCTCCTGAGAACCTGAGGCAGCAGGAATCTTGCTAAACTTAAGATTTCCGTTTGGTACGACACCTTTTGTATGGTCGGAATATGTTGCTGTAACGACCATACCTGTAGTATTGAATAGGATAGAGTCGCTGTTGTAGTAATAGTATGTGGTTATGTTTGGCAAAGTTGTAACCTCTAAGCTTGAAATAGAGTTAGTTACTTCAAGAGTATATAAGGTGGATACAGCTTTGCTGTATGCGCCCTGCTTAGTTTTGCTATAAGCTACAACAACGGTCTTGGTTCCGAGTGTAGTCATATCAGGAATAACGTTGAATGACAAATCAGTAGTATCAACTTGCTTAGAAGATCCGTCAGCGAAAGTGACAGTAGCTTTAGCATTACCCCAGAAGTTTTTGTTTCCTAATTCAACAGAAGCAGGAGCTCCTGTAATAGCGATTGAAACCGGATTAACGTCTGGTACAACAGTAACTTTAGAAGGTAGAAGGTATGCTTTTTTCATCAAGAAATGGCTGCCATCGCAAATTAAGAAAGCCATGATAGAATCAGTGGCAGAAACCGGTTGTTGATAGGTTTCAACTAGTTTTGTGCCATTTGTTCCAACGGCAGTGGCTGTTACAAATACATTGCCGGTAGCAGAGTGGTCAATATCCATAGTAACATAAGCACCTTGCATGGTAGTGCGGAAGTCGTCCCAAATATCGCCATTTCCGTTGAGGTCGGGATAGTTTTGGTTGATCATTTTTATGTCGAAAGCATAACGAGGATCAACATTTGCCATTGTGCCACCCCAGCCGTAAGCATCGGAACGGAGTACAAAGTATTCGCTATATGCAGCGGCATCACGCTTTGCATTGGTGATGGCAAGATTCCAATTGTTCCAGTTGTTAGCTTCGGTACCATAGTTAACAAACTCCAAATGCAATAGTTTGTTTGTAGGAATGGAGAAGTAATCAGAGAATGCAGTCCACCAGGCGGAACTGTTACTTTCAGCTCCGACTATCGCTGTAGCGATGGTAAGGTAAGTAGTGTCACCTGTATTTGGTTTCGCAGCTGCAATTGAGTCGATCCTGTGCTGCAGGTCAGAGGGCGTATTAATTTTATAAATGCCCTCCTTTTCGCACCCAACTAAGCCAAATGCTACCAAAACTGCTGCGCACAACGCGCACATCATTAATTTAGTTTTTTTCATACGTATATAGTTTTATTTTCAAAGGTTTCATGTAACTCCATGTTTGCTATATTACCTCCGGTGATCCGTCAGCTGACGGATCATCTGTGCATTGTATTTATCCGCAAACATATTCGCTTCATAAATTTAAATTTGATTGAATTCATTCTTTTTCATAATTATATCTGGGGATTAGGCTTGTAACACTCTGATTTGGTTTCTAAATATGGGCAGTCGTTCTGTTTTCAACGTCATCTAATAGTCCGTCTATACGACCTTTACCCATTTGCACGGAGGAGATGATATAGATACTTGTTTCATCATTTGCGATGGTTCGATCTGCACCATTCAAATATGCCAAATCAATAGTTCTTATTCCCGGTGGTCCCTTTTGGGAATCGTCGCCGATCTGCAGATTACATTTGTTCGACTCGACATACGATACCAAGCCGAAGAATAATCCTGATAATAACCATAGCGTAAATTTTCTCATTTTAAAGTAGAATTTGATTGACTTATGTAATTAACAGAATAATAAGACGGAATAAAGTTCTAGTGAAATTAGCTCGCCATATCAGGCATTGATGATATTTTGCACTTTTTATTTTTGTTTTTTTGAGAATTTAATGTATTCCATAGTATTAATCACTTTAGATCAAAATCCGTATAAAAATAATTTTAACAATTCTTGACATAGTGGACTGATAGATATTTTTGGTGGACAAATTGATAAAAATGAAAAAATATTACCTGCCTATGCTTTATCCTCCTCTGAAATGTTAAAATTTGGCCAGAAACACACTTTTAGGGGGGATATTTTCACCAATATTCTCATTTTCTAATTCATTGAAAGGGTCGAGGTGCGAGTGATTTTGCTTTTTATTACTTCAATACTCTTTTCAATTTCTTTTATAGAATTTTCAAAATTTTAGAGTGAATTGTTTGTGTCGCAATGATAGGTGCGGAAACCATGAAGAATCCTTTAGAATAGTCGTAGTCTTTTTAATGCAGCCAATTGTTCCAATAGATCAATATAAACTCTAATAAAGTTGGCTTTTAAAAATTTCAATCTCTTTGTTTTTGTTGAATTATTCCAAGTTGCTACGACCAAACATAAAAATCGTCAATTTTATAATACTCTTTTAAGACTATCATTCTTTGTCCTCGAATAACGATATTCATTGCATTTGCCATATTTTGTCTTTGGTCAAGGTCTTTATTTAAAGCAATTTCAATTACTCCTGCTGGATTGGCAAAAAATTCAATTTCACCATTAAGAAATGTCCCAAAAGATATTTTCCAAGTTCTGTTTCCTCCCATTTTAGTCACTTGGAGCGATGTTATTTAATGAACAGTTGTCTATAAAAAGTTTTAATGGTTTTCAGCTCTATATCCCATATTAAGGTGTTGTTGTCCAAAATGACAGAAAACGCAAGGTCTAAGCGCATGTGCAGGAATCGTAAATCCGTTTATTCAAAGGTTTTATTTGTGATCTTCTTTCTAGTCCAAAATCATGAAAGTTTTCCTAAAAATATAATTGAGGTAAGAAAGAACATTTCTTTATTCCAGATGGGAGACTATTATTTAATATTTTGTTGAATAATATTGTTAATGCTTTCTAAAGTATAAGGTTTTGAAAGATAGTCATCAAAACCTTCAGTGAGAAATTTTTCCCTGTCACCATACATGGCATAAGCAGTAACAGCTATGACAGGTATTTTTTCAAAAGCTTTGTTTTGCCTGATCCTGTGCAAAGTTTCGATGCCATCTATTCCTCCGCCCAGATTAATATCCATCAGAATAAGGCTATATTTTTTTTCTGACACCTTGTCAAGAGCCTCCATTCCGCTTTCGGCAATATCCACTTCACAGGTATCTTTTAACAGCATCTGAACCAACAAACTATTTGCAGAATTATCCTCAACCACCAGAATAGAAGATAATCCATGAACTTCCTGATCTTCCTTGTCCAATTCAAGATCACTTTCAGAAGCCGAAGCCGGAAAATGAACAAAGAAAGAGGATCCCATGCCTTTCTGACTTTCAACCGTAATAAAACCATTCATCAGTTCGGCAAATTTTTGTGATATAGTAAGACCCAGCCCGGCCCCTTCATACTTACGTTCAAATCCTTCGCTTTCCTGGCGAAAGGGTTCAAAAATTTCCTTCAAATCTTTCTGGGCAATTCCGATGCCGGTATCTGTACATTCCACAACAGCCCACTTTTTATTATCAACTTTCTCACTTTTAACGTCAAAGGATATAGTCCCTTTTTCAGTAAATTTTATGGCATTCAAGAATAAATGCTCAATGATATTGCAGAATATTTTAGGATCAACCAGGGCTTTAACTTCAGGATCAGAATATTTTGCAACTAATTGCAGGCCTTTCTTTTCAACTTTGTAAAAATTATCCTTCAGAAATTGCTGAAGTTCAGCGGCAAGATTGCAGGCACATAAATTTAAGCTTCCGTGGGATGCTTCAGCTCTTGACAATTCCAGTATATTGTTCAATGTATTGCTTAATCGCTCAGCACCAGCCAGGATATTTTCCACCATTTCTCTTTGTGTTTCATTAATAGCCTGCGTGTCGAGTAACTGGGCAAAACCCATGATGGCATTCATGGGTGTACGTAGTTCATGGCTCATATTGGTTAAAAAGCAGGACTTAAGCAGATTCAATTCTTCAGCCTTTTTTTTGGCTTCCAGAATTTCTTCCTGAGCTTTTTTTTGTGCCGTTATGTCATAAGTAACAAAAGTAACCCCGTCAAGTTCACCCTTTTCATTATACAAACCTGCAGCCATAAAAGCCACAGAAATATATGAACGATCATAACGTTGGATGACTAATTCTGTATCAACTGTTCCAGTCTGTAAAACCTGATCAAACACTCCTTTTAAAACATTTGTGGTAAAGGAATGAAAGAGATCGGGATTAAAAATATTTTCACCCAGCACATCAGAAGCCTTCCAACCATATAAATCCTCCGCCCAATGATTCCAAAAAGAAATATTCCCTTCCAGGTCTATTGCAGCCACTGCATTTTTAATTTGCTGCAATATATCGGACTGGAATTTAATTTGCAGGTCAGTCTTTTTTTTCAAAGAAATATCAGACATGGAACCGATAATTCTGATGGGCCTGTCCTGGGTATCCCGGATAATAAATGCACGGTCGGCCACATACGCATATTGGCCGTCTGCACATTTCCAACGATATTCAGCCGACCATAAATTATCTTTACTATAAAGAACCCTCTGAAAATCGTTCTTCACCCTTTCCCTATCATCGGGATGTAGCTTTTCTTCCCACCAGTTCAGGTTATCAATAATATCTTCGGGTCTATACTTAAAATGAGGTTCTATAGCTTCATTACGCCATACTTTTCCGGTTTGGCAATCAAAATCCCATATAGTATCTCTGGATGCTTTGGCAACATAAACCAGTCGCTCCTCATTGAGGCGAATAGCCTCTTCTTTTTCTTTAAGTTTCTTTTTGGCTTCGGCTTCTGCAATAGCCCGGAGAACGATGGAGCTCAATTTATTCAGATTGGATTTGAGGGCATAATCAACCGCTCCATAATGAAGCAACTGAATCGCTATTTTTTCATCGAGCGTACCGGAGACAAAAATAAAGGGAACATCAGGTGCTTTTTCACGCACCATGTTTAGGGCAGAAATTCCATCAAAATCGGGCAAACAGTTATCGGATAATATAACATCAAAATCTTCTTTGTTTAAGGCTTCGATAAATTCCTGTTTTAATCCGACCCTGGTAAATTCACAACTGATATTATCCTTTTCGATGGTTTGTTCGATCAAAAATGCATCATCAATATTATCTTCAAGATGAAGTATTTTAATCATTCCCTGATTCATCATTCAAAATTTAAATAGAGATAATCAAAAAACAATTTTACAAGGTTATGTGAACTTTATATAAACAATTAAATCTATTGCCGGTAATTCCTGACTATACAGTTGTTTGATCCTCCTCTTCGGAAATTTCTTCAAGCATTTTTGTAACCAAAATTTTATCTATACGGTTACCATCCATATCCACAATCTCAAATTCAAAATTCTTCCACTTGAGTTTTTCGCCTGTTTTGGGAATATGGCGGAGATTATTCAGGACAAATCCCCCAATGGTGTTGTACCTGACTTTATTTTTATCAAAAGCCTTGACCTTAAATTCCTGAATAAATTCATAAAAAGGCAGTTGTCCATCCACAAGCCAGCTGTTTTCATCGCGTTGAATAATTTCGAACTCATCATCACCCATATCGGGGATATCGCCCACCAGAGCTTCAAGGATATCGTTCAAAGTAACCATTCCAGCAATAGATCCATATTCATCGATCACCAGCCCATAGTGAATTTTTGTTTCCCTGAATTTTTCAAGAATTTCATACGCAGTGTTTGTTTCAAGGGCTAACAAAGGTTTCCTCATACAATTATGAAGATTAATCGATTTATTCTCCAGGTTGGAAGCCAAGATATCCTTAACATAAACAATACCTTTCAAATTATCCAATTCGCGGTCACAGACCGGATAAACTGAATGAGCTTCCATATTAATGACTTTTTTTATCTTATCGCTGGAATCATCAACATTGAGCCAAACCAAATCGCTGCGGTGGGTCATCAGAGAACCCACTTTCCTGTCACCCAGGTTAAAAACCCTTTCCACGATATCCTGTTCGATTTCCTGTACTTCTCCTTCTTTGGTACCTTCCTGAACAATTTCTTTTATTTCTTCTTCGGTAACCTTGGAGTCTGATGAAGGATGGATGTTAAGTATTTTAATTAGCAGATCAGAGGTTTTGGTAAGTACCCAAATCACCGGCCATACGAGCATACCAAAAAACCTCATTGGCCGGACCATATTTTTAGAAATAAGTTCAGGATTAGCCAGTCCGATTTGTTTAGGTACCAGTTCGCCAAGGATCATGGTAAAAAAAGTGATCACCACCACGACCAAAGCCATTGAAATACTTTTACTGCATGAAGCGATCCACGGGAAACGGGAAAACACGGCGGATATTTTATCTGCCACAGTTGAACCTCCGTAAACACCAGTAAAAGCCCCAATCAGCGTCATTCCGATCTGGACAGTAGAAAGGAAACGTGAAGGTGAATGTGCCTGCAGCAAGGCAATTTTAGCATTTTTATTGCCCTCTCTGGCAAGAGTTTCAAGCTTAGATTTACGGGCTGAAACCAAAGCAATTTCAGTCATAGAAAATACCCCGTTAAAAAGAATTAACAGAAGAATGATCAATAAATCTGTAAACATATATAAATTAATTTTATACGAAGATACAAATTTTTCGCTATGGGTATATCAAGAGGAAAGGTTAGGGAGCTTAAAAATTAAAATTATAAGTTATTGAAGGGATAAAAGAAAAGAGATAAATTTTCTGGGCATAATAGGTACCTTTTTCGTTTTTGTCTTCCACAAAATTTATAGCCCAGGCGTTATGCCGTCCATAAGCATTATACACGGAGAAAACCCACTCTCCGTGCCAGAACCTGCCGGGTTTTTCTTTGCCTTTAAGGGTCAGCGAAAGGTCAAGTCTATGGTAATCAGGCATTCTGTAAGCATTTCTGGCCGAATAAATTTTAAGTCTCACATTACCATATTCATAGCCTCCTGTAGGGTAAGTAACCGGAGTTCCTGTAGCATACAACCAGTTTGCGGAAAAAAGAATTTTGGGGGTAAAATCATAATTAAACACCACCGCAAGGTTAACAGGCTTATCATAAGGCGAAGGATAATACTTTCCATTAAAAATTTCCGGGATCTTTCTTTCTGCTTTTGATAGGGTAAGACTTATCCAGCCGTTGCAACGTCCTTCATTCTTTTTTAACAGCATTTCAAGTCCATAAGCCCGGGCATTGCCAAAACGCAGTTCACCTTCCATCTTTTTATTCAGCAGAAGTGTTGCATTATCCTTGTAATCAATCACATGCTGCATATTTTTGTAATACACTTCTACTGAGGTTTCCAGTTTATTGTTAAAGAAATTATGAAAAATCCCTGTTGCAAACTGGTCAGCTTCCTGGGGACGGACATTGGGTGAAGCTGGAAACCATACATCTAAAGGCATACCTGCCGTCGAATTGGAAGCCAGCTGAATAAACTGGTAGGTTCTCGAATAACTGGCCTTCAACGACAATTCCGGATTAATGGTATAATTTATTCCCAGCCTGGGTTCCCAGCCCGAATACTGTTTATAGATTTTTCCACGGGCATATACCGTCGAATCAGTCGAATTATAATTTGCATCATAATGATAAATCGTACCCGGGCCAATATCCTGAAACAATGAAAAACGCAAACCACTTTTAATGGTGAATTTACCCAGGCTCTGTTGATCGGACAGGTATATCCCGTGTTCCAGTGCATAACTCCGTGACATAGTCACCTCTGCAGCCGATTTCCCATCAGTTATTCTTTTGGCCTTTCCCGGATTAAATCCATGATAGGTGGTTGCAAAACCATATTTTAAAGTATTCTTAGGATTAAGAAAATAACTAAAATCCATTTTCAAACTTTCATCAGACATGTTTGACCACCATTCATAACCGTTGGCATTGTCACTTGTAGACAACATATAGTCATAACGGCTGTGAATAATCGACAAATTGGAAAAGACCTTTTTGGAAAACAAATGATTCCACCGTAGGGTGAAGGTCTGATTCCCAAAATTCATTTCCGATATTTCGTTTTTAAAAACATCACGTCCAAAGTATCCTGAAAGATAAAGCCGGTTGTTCTCATTGATCTGGTGGTTCAGTTTCAGGTTCATGTCATAAAAATAAAGCCGGTTATGTCGAATATCTTTGTTGCTTGCCAGGGGGAGGAATAAATCAGCATAGGTGCGGCGGCCGGCAACAACAAATGAGGTTTTATCGTTAAAAATGGGCCCTTCCAGCATCAGCCTGCTGGAAATAAGGCCTATTCCTCCATTTCCTGAAAACTTTTTAGAATTGCCATCTTTCATCCGCACATCAAGAACTGAGGAAAGCCTTCCTCCGAAGGAAGCCGGGATATCACCTTTATAAAGAGCAACGTCTTTAACAGCATCATTATTAAAAACAGAGAAGAAGCCCATCAGGTGTGAAGCATTATAAACCACGGCCTCGTCAAGCAGAATAAGGTTCTGATCTGCCCCTCCCCCACGCACACTGAAGGCCGAAGTACCTTCACTGGTAGATTGTACACCCGGTAATAACTGTAAAGCCTTAATTACATCCACTTCACCCAGCAGAGCGGGAATACGCTTGATGGTTTGCATCGGCATCTTATCCACACTCATTTCCGGACGGGTTATATTATGATTGGGCTTCTCTGCACTGACCACAACAGCATCCAGTTGCCTGTTTTCCGTTGCCAACTCAGCATTCAGAGTTATATCCGAATTCAGGTTGATGTTTTTTACTATCGTTGAATAACCTATATAAGAAAATATCAGGTTGTACTTCCCGGGTTTAAGGCTGAGGGAATAAAATCCATAAGAATTGGTTGTAGTGCCGGTTTTCAAACCGCTTATATACACAGATGCGCCAATGAGTATTTCGCCGCTGGCTGCATCCTTCACATATCCGGAGACAGTCATGATTTTAGGAGAAACATCTTTTTCCCCTGCAAACCCCATCGAACAAATCATCAATGCTAAAACAGCCAGCAACAGCCTCATAAAGAAGTTTTTATTGAGCACAAATATTCAAATAAAAACATATCAAATGTGTAATGCCTGGTTGAATATTTGTTTCCCAAAAGTAAGAAAAAAGCTGATAAATCAGGGAATAATGAGGTCGGCTATAGAAATACTTTTTAATTTCCCAATGATACTACTGTGCAAGTCCTGGAATACCTTACGGATAGTACATTTATTTTCATCCTTGCAATGATCGCACGATTCATAATAATCTTCAGAAGTACAGGGTACCAGTGCAAAGCCGCCCTCAAAATGGCAAACCACCTCAAACAAACTGATATCCTCAGGTTTGCGCCTAAGATAATATCCACCGGACTTCCCAACTTTACTGCCTAAAATTCCAATATTTTTAAGGTCAAGAAGGATGGCTTCCAGAAATTTCTGAGGAATGATTTCACTTTTAGAAATATCACTGATCAGCATCGGACCTTTTCCATAATTTCCGGCCAGTTTTACCAGCGAAAGCATTGCGTACCTTGTTTTTCTTGATAACATTTACTGAAGGTTTACATTTTAAATAATCATTCCGGCCCCTACTGTTTCATTGGTCCCTTCATCAATCAAAATCAGGCTTCCTGTAACCCTGTTCCGGGAATAGCTGTCATAAAACAGAGGTTGGGTCGTTTTTATGGAAATTTTTGCAATATCGTTTAATTGAATGGCTGTGTCCTCCAAATTATTTTCCAAGGTATTAATGTCTACTTTATATTCAATATTTTGAACAATACACCTGACATCATGGGTATAATGCTTTACCCAATACTTTTTCCCTTTTACCAAGGGTTTCTGATTTAACCAACAAACCATCAAATCTATATTCTGTCCCTCCTGAGGCAAATTTCCCTCCTTAACTATCAGATTACCACGGCTAACATCAATATTATCGGTCAGTGTCAGAGTAACTGATTGGGGCGCAAAAGATTCCTGTAACGACTGCTCAAAAATATCAATTGTTTTGATATGACTTTTCAATTTTGAAGGAAAAATTATTACCGGATCATTTTTTTTAAACACGCCGCCAGCCACGCGTCCGGCATAACCGCGATAATCCTTGTATTCTCCATTCTGCGGCCTGATTACGTATTGCACAGGGAAACGCGCATCCTTCATATCTTCTATACCATCGACAGGAATAGTTTCAAGTAAATTAAGTAATGACGGCCCTTTATACCAATCCATTTTGGCAGAGACATCCACCACATTATCGCCCAGCTTGGCGCTGATCGGAACGAAATAAATATCCCTGAAAGTAAATTTATCTTTAAATGATAAAAATTGTCCCTTTATTTTCTCGAAAGTATCCTGACTGTAGTCAACCAGATCCATCTTATTCACGCAAATAATCAATTGAGGGATTCGAAGTAAAGAAGCAATATAGGAATGCCGCAGCGTCTGCTCAATGACCCCGTGCCGGGCATCAATCAGGACGATGGCTGCATTGGCAGTAGATGCACCGGTTACCATATTCCGGGTGTATTGAATATGCCCGGGAGTGTCGGCAATTATAAATTTACGCTTGGGAGTTGCAAAAAAACGATAAGCAACATCAATGGTTATGCCCTGTTCACGTTCAGCCCTAAGCCCATCAGTAAGCAGGGCAAGGTCAAGCTGATCCTCTCCTTTGCGAATGCTCACGTTTTCTATAGCCTGAAGCTGGTCATCAAAAATAGCCTTGCTGTCATATAACAGACGGCCGATGAGAGTGCTTTTGCCATCGTCCACACTGCCTGCAGTAGTGAACCTCAGCAATTCCATGTTTAGATAGGTCTTTTGTTTTTCTTCAAAATTCTGCATACGAAAATATATTGTTCCTTGAATGATCAAATTTTTACGAAATAAATCCCAAATGGGAAAATTAGAAATAACCTTCTTTTTTACGGTCTTCCATAGCGGCTTCCGAGCGTTTGTCATCCGATCTTCCGCCCCTTTCTGTAATCCTTGAGGCAGCAACTTCCTGAATAATTTCAGCAACCGTAGCGGCAGGCGATTCAACGGCCCCGGTACAGGTCATATCGCCAATAGTCCGGAAACGTACCTGCATAGTCGCAATTTTATCGCTGTCCTTAAGTTGAATGTATGGGCATTTTGCAAGCAATATCCCGTCACGCCTGATAATTTCCCGTTCGTGAGTAAAGTAAAGGCTTGGAATAGGAATACTTTCCAGATAAATGTACTGCCAGATGTCCATTTCAGTCCAGTTACTCAGGGGAAATACCCTGAAATGCTCACCGATATGTTTTTTCCCGTTGAAAATATTCCACAGCTCAGGCCGTTGGTTCTTGGGATCCCATTGCCCGAATTCGTCCCTGTGCGAAAAGAAACGTTCTTTGGCCCGGGCTTTTTCCTCATCCCTGCGAGCTCCGCCCATAGCCGCATCAAACTTAAATTCATCCAAGGCATCCAGCAAAGTAACGGTCTGCAGTACATTACGGCTGGCATTCGGCCCCTTTTCCTCCACTGCCTTCCCCTGGTCAATACTGTCCTGCACATAACGTACGATGCAGGCAGCACCTGTCCTTTCCATCAGATCATCCCTGTAATCAAGAGTTTCCTGAAAATTGTGCCCGGTATCAATGTGAAGTAAAGGGAAAGGAACTTTGGCCGGCCAAAAAGCCTTGCGGGCCAGATGAAACATTACAATTGAATCTTTTCCGCCACTGAACAGAAGTACGGGCTTCTCAAACTGGGCAGCTACCTCCCGTATAACATAAATTGATTCTGATTCTAATTCCCGTAAATGATTTAATTTATTTTCACTCATCAACCTGTATGTCTTGAAATATATTGAAAAAGTAGAGGAATCTCCGATTCCTATAATGCGGACAAATATACTAAATTAATTTCCTACTTTTTCTATAGACAATTATGATAATTTTCTTGTACATTTGACCCTTTCTTTATTAATGTATATAAAACATATATCAAATGAGCTCAGAATCAATAAATTTAACTAACTTAAGATAATCAAAATCAATAAGGTTTTAAGACCTTTTGCAAGCAAGATTGAAAATATGATGAATATTATGGAAGCAACTTTCTTTACAGCCAAGATGCTGATGATTGTGAATCAATTTCTAATGAAATTCTTACCTGGTTGTTATTCGATGATGGCTTGTTGTTCATTCATGAAATAATCTTTCTTAATTTTTTCAATTATCAATATTTTTAATCTTACTATAATGAATAAACCCCAAATATTGCTAGCCGATCCCCAAACGTTAACTCGCAAAGGCATCATCCAGGTTATAAAAGAGGAATTACAATTTGATAACGTTGAAACGGCCAATTCCAAAGAAGAATTATACAAGAAATTACCGGAAATCCGACCGGATCTGCTGATCATTGACTATGACCTCTTTGATTTTGAAAACATCGAAGAGCTTGAAACTGTAAAAAAATTATCGCCAGCGACCAATATTCTGGTTATCAGCGACAATAAGACAATGGAGGATATCCTCAGGGTGCTCGATTGCGGAATCAATGATTATATCCTGAAAAAATGTGATGAGCTCGAACTTTCGGAAGCCATTACAGCCACATTAAATAACAGGAAGTTCTTTTGTTCAGAGGTCCTGGATGCCTTGGTTGAAAGCAAGACACCTTCATCCAGCAAAAACAAAGAGACCTGTCACCTTACCTCCTCCGAAATTGAGATTATTCAACTGATAGCGCAGGGCCTGACGACAAAGGACATTGCAGCCCGTAAATTCCTGAGCTTTCATACGGTAAATACGCATAGAAAAAATATTTTCAGAAAGCTGGGGATCAACAATACGTCAGAATTAATCATGTATGCCATACGGGCTGGAATAGTAGATACGACAGAATATTATATTTAAAATACATACCTAAAAATAGGTAGGGAAAATACCTTTTAGATGGGATTTTAAAGAAGTTCAACCTGATGCAACTTTGTAAGACTAAAATTTAAAAATTTAAGAAAATGACAAAAATTGCAAAGAGCCTGACAGAGTTGATAGGTAATACTCCACTGTTGGAGTTATCAAACTTTAATAAAGCGCATAAGATTGAGGCAACCATCATAGCTAAACTTGAATACTTCAATCCCGCAGGAAGCGTAAAAGACAGAATAGGTTATGCCATGATACTTGATGCAGAGAAAAGGAGATTAATCAATCACGACACCACCCTTATTGAGCCGACCAGCGGAAACACCGGGATAGCCCTGGCTTTTGTGGCTGCCACCAGGGGATATAAGCTCATCCTGACCATGCCCGAAACCATGAGTATTGAAAGGCGTAATTTACTCAAGGCCCTGGGTGCAGATATCGTATTGACTCCCGGTGCAGAAGGAATGGGCGGCGCCGTTCGCAAAGCCCAAGAATTACATGACCGGACGCCAAATTCGTATGTTCCGCAACAATTTAAAAATCCGGCCAATCCTGAGATTCATCGCAAAACTACAGCTGAGGAAATCTGGAAAGATACAGATGGGAAGGTGGATATTTTCGTAGCAGGCGTCGGTACCGGCGGAACTATCACCGGTGTTGGCGAAGTAATTAAAAAACGTAACCCCCAGGCTAAAGTTGTTGCTGTTGAGCCGTATGATTCGCCAGTTTTATCCGGCGGGAAATCTGGCCCCCACAAAATACAAGGCATTGGACCGGGGTTTGTTCCGGAAGTCTTAAAGCTTTCAATAGTTGATGAAATTTTAAAAATAAAAAATGATGAAGCCTTTGAGGCCGGCCGCGAGTTGGCAAGAAGAGAAGGCCTTTTGGTCGGAATTTCCTCAGGAGCTGCCGTAGCTGCTGCGCTACAACTGGCCAAACGTCCTGAGAACAAGGGTAAAAACATAGTAGCTTTATTGCCCGATACAGGCGAGCGCTATTTGTCCACCCTGCTTTATCACTTTGATGAAGAATCACCAATTAAATAAATTTTATGAATAAAACACATCAATTTTTCAAATTGTTGATCCTTTCAATTTTTGCATCAAGCCTGGTTATATTGCCCGGCTGCAAAAATTCAGGGAAAAATAAAAACACCATCAGTATTTCCGGCGCTTTTGCCTTATATCCAATGGCCGTCCGTTGGGCAGAAGAATATCAGAAATTACACCCGGACGTAAAAATCAATATTTCTGCGGGCGGGGCAGGAAAAGGAATGACCGATGCCCTCTCGCAGATGGTCGATCTGGGTATGTTTTCTAAAGAAGTCAGCAAGGAAGAAAAAAGCAAAGGAGCCTGGTGGATAGCAGTAGCCAAGGATGCAGTTGTGGCAACCATCAGTCCAAAGAACCCCGCTTTTGAAAAACTAGTTAGTCAAGGACTTACCAAAGAAAAATTCTATAATATTTTTATTAAAGGTGAACTGAAAACCTGGGGAGAGGCAACCGGTTCGGAAAACAAGGATGCCGTTCATGTTTATACCCGTTCTGATGCCTGCGGCGCTGCCGAAGTTTGGGCTAAATACCTGAACAATAAAAAACAGGAAGATCTTAAAGGTATCGGAGTAAACGGAGATCCCGGTGTTGCAGATGCCGTACGGAAAGACCCGCTGGGCATAGGTTACAACAACCTGGCCTTTGCATACAATGTCAATACCAATAAAAAATATGAAGGGATTGAAGTTGTTCCCATAGACATCAACGGCAATGGCAAAATTGACCCGGACGAAAACTTTTATGGTAATCTTAAAGATTTGGTCAATGCAATCAAAACAGGTAAATATCCTTCACCCCCTTCACGTAATTTGTATTTTGTTTCCAAAAACAAACCTGCCAATCCGGCCGTCCTTAATTTCTTAAAATGGATACTGACTGACGGGCAAAAGTACGTTGATGAGGCAGGCTATGTAAAAATAAGCGCTGAAGACCTCCAGGCTGAGCAAAAAAAATTTAAACAATAAGATTCTGTAATCCAACTGTTTTAATTGTTTTAATTCTATTGTCTACTAAATCTATTATAATTCAATAGAAAATTGTTTAAGTTTGTAGCAGAGATAAAAAATGACCGGTTGTCCTGATGTAGAAACAAAAGTAACTTTAACGCCCCAAATACAACGAGGACAACCGGTCATTTAAATGCTGAAACAGCTACAAACAGACTGGTATTATGATCATATTATTTTATAACCGCAAATTCAAAAATAAAGTAAGCTCCATCTGGATGCTGCTTTGTTTTGTGTTTGTGATAATTATCCCCCTTGCACTGGGAGCAGGCTTGTATGCCCGATCCACCCTTCTTACCCACCACTACTCACTATTTAATCTTTTATTTTCAAAAATCTGGAGACCGGAAAACGGAGACTTCGGTTTTCTACCCTTCATTGCAGGATCAATTTGGGTTACCCTTCTATCCTTAATCATCTCAGTACCGGTATGCCTGTTTACCGCAATTTACATAACCCAGTATTCACGCCACTTTTTTATTAAAACGATCCGGATATCCATTGATATTCTGGCAGGAATCCCTTCCGTGGTTTATGGCGTATGGGGTATAATTGCCGTTGTTCCTTTCATTGCCAAAATTGCCCCTTACTTTCATATTCAAACAATGGGATATAGCATATTGGCCGGCGCCATTGTTTTATCAGTCATGATTATTCCATTTATCCTGAATATACTGATCGAAATTTTCAGGACTATTCCAATTGAACTAAGCGAAGCATCCCTGTCATTAGGCGCGACAAAATGGGAAACGATCAAGCATGTGTTGATGCGAAAAGCCCTTCCCGGCATCATTGCTTCGATTGGATTCGGGCTTGCTCGTGCTTTTGGCGAAACCATAGCAGTTTTGATGGTTGTCGGAAATGTAGTTCAAATACCCAAAAGTATTTTTGATGCCGGTTACCCGTTACCTGCATTAATAGCCAATAACTATGGGGAGATGTTGTCTATTCCCAGGTATGATGCAGCGCTCATGTTTGCAGCCTTAATCCTTTTCATTGTTGTGCTGACTTTCAATGCATTGATGCGCCTGCTCATTATCCGGGTTGAAAAATATTAATCATGATCAGAAATAAGAAACTAAAAAAAGCAGAAGAGATTTTTTTCAAGACAGTGATGATCATTTCAACTACATTGATCATCCTTACACTGGGTTATATCATTCTATCGATCTTTATAAAAAGCATCCATGCGCTTTCCTGGGAAATGATTACCCGGGTGCCTTCAGGAGGTTATTATTACGGAAAAGGCGGCGGAATATTAAATGCCATATTGGGTTCCCTTTATTTATCCGTTGGCGCCACCTTATTATCCATGTTGATCAGCACGCCTATTGCCCTTTATATGAATGTGCACCTGACCAGGCGGGCCAGGCTGGTTAACTTTGTACGCTATCTGTTGGATGTGATCTGGGGTGTTCCTTCAATTGTTTATGGAGCCTTCGGTTTTACCCTGATGGTTTTTCTGGGTATACATACTTCATTGCTGGCCGGTATCATTACCGTAACCCTTTTCATCATTCCCATCATGGTCAGGGCAATGGATGAAGTATTGAAAACCATCCCGATTGGCCTAATGGAATCGGCCTTATCGCTTGGTTCCATGAAGTCGGAAGTAGCCTGGAGGGTTTACCTGAGGCAGGCATCATCCGGCATACTGACCGCCGTTTTACTGGCCTTCGGAAGAGGATTCGGCGATGCTGCCTCAGTTTTGTTTACCGCAGGATATACAGACAGCATCCCTACTTCACTTTCGGAACCAGTAGCTACGCTTCCCCTTTCTATATTTTTTCAATTGGCATCGCCGGTTCCTGAAGTTCAGGAAAGGGCTTATGCTTCAGCCATGGTACTAACTTTCATTATCCTGATTATCAGTATTGGTTCACGGGTACTGACAAAAAAATACCTGAAAAATAAAATACAATAAACCGGTCCATAAAATTGAACTTTCGAAACGATATACCGATATGGAAAATTCATCAAAAATTAAGATAAGCAACCTGAATGTATTTATCGGGAAACAACATATCCTGAAAGACGTCAATATTGCTGTTCCCAAAAATAAAATCACGGTAATCCTCGGCCCGTCAGGCTGCGGAAAAACCACCTTATTGAAAAGCATGAACCGCCTTACCGACTTGTATTACGACATTCATACCCAGGGCAGCATACAGATTAACAATCAGGAAATAATCGACGGGAATGTAGACATCACCGAAATCAGGAAAAAAATGGGACTACTTTCGCAGCGGCCATTTCCACTGCCCATGAGTATTTACGATAATGTGGCGTATGGCTTGAAAATCAGTGGGCGCAGCAACAAAAGGGCACTGGACAAAAGGGTGGAACGGTACCTGCGGTTGGCCAGCTTGTGGGATGAAGTAAAAGACAGGCTGAAGGAACCTGCAGCCCGCCTTTCAATCGGCCAGCAGCAACGTCTTTGCCTGGCGCGGGGCCTGGCTGTTGATCCGGAAATCATTTTAGCCGACGAGCCAACTTCAGCACTGGATCCCATTTCCAGCGAAGCCATTGAACAGAAATTTCTTGAACTCAAGGAACATTATACAATCGTGGTTGTGACTCATGTCCTTCGACAGGCAAGGCGAATTGCTGACAATGTTATTTTTATGTATCTTGGCGAAGTTATAGAACAAGGAACAGCTGTGGATATTTTCGAGCATCCCCAGGCAGACAGGACAAAATCGTATTTAAAAGGTACCTTTAATTAATGGATTTGCATCATGACCCAGGAAGAAATCAGCGTTTTAAACTCCCGCTTTGAAAAGAAACCGGCAGAAGAGGTATTAAGTTATTTTCTGAAAGAATTTAAGGGAAAAATAGCCTTATCCTCCAGTTTGGGAGCCGAAGATCAGGTTTTGACGGATATGATTGCAACTATCGACAAAGAAACACCAATATTTACTCTGGATACAGGAAGGTTGTTCCCTGAAACATACGATTTGATCGACGAAACAAACAAACAATATAATATCAAAATTCAGGTATACTTTCCCGATTTTGCAAAAGTGGAACAGATGGTCAAAGAAAAAGGAATGAATCTGTTTTATGACAGCTTGGAAAACCGGAAGCTTTGTTGCCATATCCGTAAAATAGAATCCCTAAAACGGGCATTTAAAGGCCTGGATGTTTGGATCTGCGGGCTGCGGCACGAACAGTCCGTTACACGTATTGCCACAAAAATGGTTGAATGGGACGAACAACACAATCTGGTTAAAGTTAATCCCTTGATTGAATGGGAAGAAAAAGAAGTCTGGGATTATATTCACAACCATAACGTTCCTTTCAACACTTTACACGACAAAGGGTTCCCGAGCATCGGCTGTCAGCCTTGCACCCGGGCAATCAAACCCGGCGAGGATATCCGCGCCGGGCGCTGGTGGTGGGAAGAGCCAGTGCACAGGGAATGCGGCCTGCACGTCCGTGAAAAATAAAAACGGGGAAAAATCATAAAAGTATTCTTGTTATTACTTCAATGTCGTGGTGGGCCAACCTTCATCATCCCAATTCAACTTACAGATTTTAAGTTTGGGTTTGCCATTATCAGAAGCATCATAAGCATGAAATATCATATAATCTTGTCCATCGAAATTATAAACTGCGCAATGCCCCACGCCCGGCCAATCTTTATTCCCGGCAAGCACTAAAGTACCGCCGCCATTGGACATAAAAGTCCCAGTCTTATCTATATACGGACCTGTAAGCTTTTCCGACCTGCCCACCATGATTTTATAATCACTGTTGACGCCCCGGCAGCAATAATCAAATGAAACGAACAAATAATAATACTTTTCGTGTTTCACAATGAAAGGAGCCTCAATAGCCCCGTCACCTGCTTCTTTTTCATCAACAGTGAAAGCACGTTTCCGTCTGGCCAGGCCATACCATTCCTCCGGTTGCGCTATAGCAGACAGGTCATCAGACAACCTGACCAATTTAATGCCCGACCAGAAAGATCCAAAATCAAGCCAGGGATGCCCTTCCGCATCGACAATTAGATTGGGATCTATGGCATTCCAATCATCCCGGCCAGGTACTGATTGAATGATCTTTCCATGATCTATCCATTTATAATCCGGAGAAGAAGGATGAAGAGTGGAATTTTCTGCCAGTCCGATACAGGAAGTATTCTTTCCAAAGGCCGAGACTGCATAAAAAAGATAATATTTGCCATGATAAAATGAGATATCCGGCGCCCAGGTATGCCCTTTATAACCGTGGACAGTCTTAAGCGCCCAGTCAGGTGGTGCCGGGAAAACCGGTTTCTCCTGTTTCCAATTTACCCTATCCGGCGATGAAAAACATGAAATACCCCATCCGGTACAATATAGATAGTACATACTATCCTGCCGGATCATCACCGGGTCGTGTACAACCGGCATCTGCGAAAATGCAGCGATGTTGCCCAGCAACAAGACAATGGCTAAAATACATTTGATGTATTTCATATTCATAAAAATTTGCCGGGAAGCACAGGAATATTCCATGCACAATTCCCGGCAAGATCAAATTATAAAAGTTTTACCCTGATTACATTTACAGAATAGGGATCAACGGTTAAATTAATTTTCTTTCCTTTAATGTCTAGGGATTGTTCAACCGGACTGATCAGTTTCGGGTTATCCAGTGAATTTATGGCATTCAGGTCGGAATTTTTCAATACGATAAATCTTCCCCGGGAAGCAACTTTTTTGGTGCTTTCTAAAGTAACCCTGGAAGTTTGAACTTTATCCGTAACATTTACTACTTTCAAAATAACCTCATTTGAATTTTTGTCAAAAGCAGCAGTGGCATATATTCCGTCTTGTCCGGTAAGCGGTTTGCCCTGAGAAAGCATAGGCAGTACCTCCGTCCCTTTATTGTTGGAGAAAAGCTTCTGGACATAATAATCGGCTGATCCGACCGAGCGCAGGTTATCAAACCATATCAGGTCCGGTGTCCACTGCCAGGCATCCACATGGGCAAAAAGAGGTGCATAGGAAGCCATGCATACCACATCAGCATTACGTTCCAGACCTGTCATGAAAGCAGCTTCAGACAGGGCGCAGTTCCAGGTGTTTTTACTCTGCGGGCTTGCCATGGCAACGCTTTGGGCTGCATATTCACCGGCAAATACCTTAGGACCTTTGCGGTCATAATTATCATACCTTGTTACATTCTGCTGAAACCAGGACGGACTCTGGTAATAGTGTTCATCCATAATATCGGCATTGAGTTTGCCTAATTCTTTCCAGAGATATTTAAACATATCGCCGTCAGGAGAAGGTCCTGCAGCTGAAACCAATTTGATCCCGGGATATTTTTCCTTCAACGCCCTCTGAAACAGTTTGTAACGGTCGACATATTGAGGTCCCCATTGTTCATTGCCCACGCCAAGGAACTTCAGGTTAAAAGGAGCCGGATGGCCCATTTCGGCACGTAGCCTGCCCCATTTCGTGGTAGTGGCACCATTTGCAAATTCTATTAAATCCAAAGCATCCTGAATAAAAGGATCAAGCTGTTCGAGAGATGCCACTTCTGCGGTATTGTACTGGCAAGCCATTCCGCAGTTTAAAATTGGAAGCGGCTCTGCTCCTATATCTTCTGCCAGTTGGAAATATTCAAAAAAGCCCAGGCCAAACGATTGAAAATAATCCGGTGTCGACCTGTGGGAGAACTCTGTATTCCAGCGATTGATAATCAATTTACGGCCATCAATATTGCCTATGGTATTCTTCCACTGGTAACGATTGGCCAGGTCCCTGCCTTCGACAATACAACCACCGGGAAACCTTATGAAACCAGGTTTCAGATCGGCAAGCAGTTGCACCAAATCAGCCCTCAGCCCGTTTGGACGGTTTTTCCAGGTATCATTGGGAAAAAGCGAGACCATATCAATATCAAGTGTACCCTTCCCTTCGAACCATATATTCAGCCTTGCTTTTGGCTCGGTGGCTGTAGCAGTAAAGCTCACCGAATATTTGTTCCAGGTATTACCTTCAGGGCTCAGCGAAGCGCTTCCGATAGGTTCGCCATTTGCATTGACCAACTCAAGGTGCAACTTGATGTTGCTGTTTTCACCCTCACTGGCCAATAGAGAGAAATTATATTGATTGTCCTTTTTGACCCCCATTCCCCTAAAACCTTCGTTTGACAAACCGTAAGAACCCTGACCCTCATTAAGGGTAATACGGGCAAAACGGGGATTAGCAGAATTTGTTTCACTCCGGTTAACAATCAGCACATTACCCGGATTTTTTCCTTCCTTTAGTTCCTTCCAGCCCATCAAAGGTTGTAAAAATTCGAATGATCTGTTCTTAACCAATTCGGCATAAATTCCGCCATCAGCAGCAAAATTGATATCCTCAAAAAATATTCCCCACATGGTAGGCTGGATATCAGCCTTGGGCTGATCAACCTTGACTTCAACAGGCTGAATTTGCTGGGCAGGCAGATTCGTAAAATAAGACAAACCCGCCAGAATTGCTGTAAATAATATAAATTTTAATCTCATTTCTCTATGATATTTAATTGTTTTTCTGATTTCATTCATAGTAAATTTCCTATTACTTGATTTTCAAACTTTACTTTTACTCCTTAAGCCGTATTCTAATAAAAGAATTGAAACTATTTCTAAAGGAAACAAACAAGTCTCGTTTTTTCGCCTCACTTAACTTTTTTCCCCCAACAATTTTCCCCCTGAGGGGTCATGCCGGTATAAACGATTGTCCTCCTTTTATTTTCCCAATCCCACTCTCTGAAAACCCTGCAGGAGAAAACCTTTTCACCGCCATTAATCGTCAAAGTAAGGACTTTATCCTTAAATGACCAAGAAGAATTGGCAATGCCGGCAATAGAATTATCGGAATTAAAAGTCAAATCGGTCGAAGCATTTTTATAGGCAGTTGCTATCAGATCAATATGTTCCCATTTCCCGGCCAGATCAGAAACTTTAACAGTATCCTGCGGGATGTTTGCATAACGTTCCGGTGAAATCACAGGCCATCCTGAAGGCGTCCAAACCATACGGTGAACATGTAAATCCATAAAGTACTTGTTTGAGCCCAGTCTTGCCTGGCTAACATAAAAATAATTCGCACTGTCAAGCCTCAGTAAATCACAATGTCCAAATCCCTGCCATCCTGAATGGTTCTTAAACTGATACTGGGCAGTTATAAAAGGTACGTTATCGCCCACCGCAGCCATATCCTTACCATTTATATCATAGTAGGGACCCTCCGGATTATCTGATCTTCCAACCCTTACGTTATACTTATCTTCAAGCCAATCGTAGGAAACGAAAAGAAAATACTTTTTTAATTCCGGATTATATAAAAAGTCGGAACCTTCAATAGCATCCCCATCTTTCGATCTGTATGCAATTCTTTTCCCCCTATCTGAAGGATTGAGCCTTTTACCGGTTGCCGGGTCGAGTTCGACAATATAAATACCGTTGGAATAAGAGCCATAACTCATCCACTGCCGTCCATTTGAGCGGTCAATAATTACTGCCGGATCAATGGCATTATAAGGATCTGAAGGAAGACAGGAAATCACGATACCCTGATCCGTCCATGGGCCTTCCGGCGATGTACTTGTAGCCAGGGCAATACATGCCAGCTTTAGCCCATTATTGCCGGGCACAGAATAATAAAGCCGGAACTGATCGCCAACTTTAATGATATAAGGGGCCCAGATACCTGTAGCCTGGTAACCTGCCTGGTTCGACTGCATAAAAGCCAAAGGTATCGAAGGTATAGTGCCATTAAATACCCAACCCAGGAATGTCCAGTGAACAAGATCTTTGGATTTACGCCACATGATACCGCACTTTCCATTTGGGCCGTAAGCAACATCAGTGGAAAAAATATAATAATAGTCGCCGTTCTTTATAATTGTCGGATCATGCAGATTATATGACCCCCAAAGATAGGAGTAATTCTGATCTGCAATAGCAGCATAGTCATCAGCAATTTTAGGGTCAAATTTATTATCAGTTGTATCTACTGTAACAGGGGGCGTTGTAGTATCTGTCGTATCGTGATTAACATTATTACCTCTATCTTTTTTGCAGTTATTAAAAAATAATAGAAAAAAGAGGCAAGAGAATAAAACAAGCGCCTGAAATACATCAGATTTTCTCATCTACATACATTTAAGTCA